>NZ_JADJSO010000009.1:0-30296 GCF_016711665.1 Candidatus Villigracilis saccharophilus | reverse complement strand
GGATGGAGTACCGCACTCCGCGAGTTGACCGAAATCCCGTTCGGCTCGAATGCAGGCGTATCTGTATGTTTTTCATGAAATTCTTTTTGTCCCATTAATGAGCGTTGCGCCCAACGAGAGTTTAGATCACTGCCAGCTCTTCATACTCGCCAAAAGTTTCCTTCATCACGCCTACGATCTCGCCCAGCGTGGCGTACGCAGGAACACATTCCATAATGAAAGGCATGGTGTTCTCCATTGCCCAAACAGGCGATGCGAAGTCTGTCCAATGTCTGGCCGACGCGTCCGCTGTCCGCGCGTCTTGCGGATATTGTTCAATAGAGATCTGGCAGGTGTAGCCATTCAGGTCCATCTTTAGAATGGGGATGGTGAAAGGCTTGTCTTCAGCATATGCGTTGACGCCCCGATCTTGCGGATGCCCTTATCGATCTCGCGCTGGTAGCGATAAATCGCGTCCGCGATCTCACCCTGGAAAGAATCCTTTTTCCGATGGACGGGGATCACGCTACTTCCCAATTCCCTCGATCCTGCGGAAGTAATCGTAAGTCTGTTTTTCGATGCGGTTGGTCTGCGCCCGACGAAGAAAGCTCCGCCCAGCAGGTCAGCCGTATTGGTCACGCCGGATTCTTCCGCGATGATCTGCTATTAATGCGCAGGGCAATCGTCACGGAATGTTCGGACGGCGAGTGCGCCAGGGCCTCATCCATGGAATTGGTGTGCAGGGATTGCGTCCCGCCGAGGACAGCTGCCGAGCGCCTGGAATGCAACTCAGACGACATTATTCTCCAGGCTGTTGGGCTGTTAATTAAACTCCCGCCGTTTGGGTGTGAAACGCATCAGCCACGGGCGCGGATACTTCCGCCCTTGGGGTCTCGCGCATTTCACGCGCCGTCACGGCGTGCGGCCGCAGTACTTGGCGATCTCTTCGAAGAAATCATTGTGCGCGTTGCGAAGAGGACAGGCGGCGCGAAGTCGCCATCCATGCGCGGGCAATGCCCCAGCGGACATATTCAGTCCGTCCGCCAGAGTGAACGAAATTCTGCGCGGCGGTCGAAGCGGCCTCGCGGATGTGATACCCGCTGAAAGTCGAGATCGTATTCCATTGCGGAACTTTCTGCGCGCCGGAGATTCCATTGTCTCGACCAACCGCATGGAGGAGATCCGGCGGGAAGATGAACTCCTTCTGCGCGATGAATTCCCTTAAGAATATCGTTCAATGAATCGTGCCGCGTAGTTGATCGAGCCTCAATCCCTGCTTTTCGGCGGCGGCGGATACATGGCCCAGTGATCGCGGCGGGTGAGTTGATGGTCAAGCTTAACCGGTACTTTTTCCAGCGGAATGCCTTCAAGCGAGATTTCCATATCCTTCAGGGATGAGATCGCCACTTCGCATTTGCCGAACTCGCCCAACGCCTCGGGCTGGTCGGTATCGTAGCCCATTAAAGTCGCGAAGTCAAGGCAATGCTCAATCCTAACGTTTGACCCTGCTCGGCAAGTATTTGGAGCGCTTGTTGGTTTCTTCGCAGTGCCGAAGCCCGCGAACATTCTCATTGTCCATAGTTTCTGCGGTGCAGAGTCGGGTGGACTCCGCGTGAATATGGGGATATTTGCCCGGCAGACCGAGGTCCGATCGTAATCAGTTCAGCGATGTCCTGCGGGAATTGTCGGTTTTGTGGGATCAGATGAAGTTGCAAGTGAACTCAAGCGGAGCGTTGCGCTCAGGCAGCATTTGCCAGCGCTTTTTGCAAAGATGTCTTATCCACGTATCAAGCAAGCCTTGTAATTAATCGAGCATTTTTTTCGTACATGGCACTCTCCTTTGGTGGGGTGTGCGAATTATACATGAGGGGGTTGTCTGGTATACTACGAAAAGGTATGTAGGGCGACCCGCCCGGAGAAATCAAAGTCTCTTTGAAAGTCATGCGAGGGTCGCCCCTGCGAATACAATTGCAGGAATCCCTATGCCCCGTTTCAAGAATTGGTGTAGACCCGTGTGGCCGTATTGCGGACGCCATTGGCGCTCGGGGACAGCGTATCTTTTATCTTCAAGCCTATCGGGATGAACGTACGATCACCGTGTTGATCGAAAGGCGCAATTACAATCGCTTGCCATCGGTATCGAACAATTCCTTTCACAGATCAGTCAGCAAAACCCCAATCTTGAAAGCCGCCGGAGATTTCTCAGAGGAACATATGCATCCACAGCGGGTTGATCCGCTCTTCCGCGCCGGCGAGATCGGACTTGCCTACGATAAAGACCGTGACCGTGTGGTGGTCTTCACCAAGGAATTACTGTTACCGAAGAAAGAAGATCCTGACTCCATGCGCAGATCCGTTTTTGGGCAAGCCGGGGCCAGGTCCGCATAAGTGGCGCGCTGGGGTGCGATGTCGCCGGTCGTGGACGACCGGTTTGTGTGCGAGTGTGGTCAGCCGATGAAGCGGTTGGACATTTTTGCCCCAAGAAGAACGGGCACCTGGCTTAATAAGTCAAAGGTCGAAAGTCGAAGGTCACTTTTGACTTTTTTACCTTTTCGACTCACTATGAACTCTCCGCTCACAGCACAATTAAATCGTCACTTGCGTTAGGTACATCATGATCCTGAAAGGCCAGTTCATGCTCGGCAGTAAGTACACATTCCTTGTGGATGTTGAGTATGAGGGTAAACTTATCAGGCCGTTTCAAGCCTTACAAGGGCGGACGAACTGCACAGGGATTTCCCGGGAATACACTCGCGCAGCGCTACCGAGGTTCTGCTTACCTGTTAAACGGCAACTCGGTCTTCATATTGTTCACAGTCCCAGGCATGCGCGAGATGGTCCGCATGCCGGGCGCGCGGCTCGCTGCAACAATACGTTAATTACGATATCGAATATCATTACTTTAATTTCACTGTGGAAGATAAAAACCTGCTCAAGCCGGTCATGTTGTTCGACCTGCTGATCAACAACGCAGACCGTAAAGGCAGCCATGTCTTTTTTGAGAATGAGACCCACAAACTGTACGCGATTGATCACGGTGTTTGTTTCCACGAAGAAAATAAATTGCGGACAGTAATATGGGATTTTGCCGGACAGGCGATTCCCGATGAATTGCTTGCCCCTCTTTTCCAAGCCGACGGTTGGTCGGCCCTCTTTGCAAATTATCTCAGTCTGACTGAAGTGGTCGCGCTGCAGAACCGCGCGGAAAGATTGCTTACATCGCGAACCTTTCCGCAAGCCCCGCGTGACCGCCGCACTTCCCATATCCACCACTGTAGGGCGGATCGCGATCCGCCCAACATCTGGCTGAGAACTTATGCACTACAAACTCGCACTCATTGGTTTCGGTAATGTTGCCCGTTCGCTCGCCCGATTATTGATACGCAAACAGGATTTGCTCAAGAGTCAGCATGATGTCACATTCTCATTCACGGGCATCGCCACGGGCAGTCACGGCTTTGCTGTAAATCCCGATGGACTTGATATTCAGAAAGCATTGGATCTCGTAGAGGGCGGACAATCCATCTCATCCCTTTCTTCCACGGACGTGAAGGATTCTTTGGCCGTGATCAACAACTCACAAGCCAACGTTATGTTCGAGGAATTCTCCGGTTAACACGCAAACAGGCCAGCCTGCTTTGGATCACATCCGTCGGGCGTTTGATTTGAACATGCACGCCATCACCGCCAACAAAGGACCCGTGGTTCACGGTTATCGTGAGTTGACTGCGCTCGCCAGATCCAAGGGCAAACGCTTTGGTTTTGAATCAACGGTTCTGGGCGGCGCGCCTGTTTTCTCTGTTTTCCGCGAGGCTTTTCCTCTTGCTGAACTGATTTCGATCAATGGCATCTTCAACGCCACCACCAATGTCATCCTCACTCTTATGGAAAATGGCGAAGCGTATGAGGATGCGGTCAAGTACGCGCAATCCATTGGCCTGGCAGAGACCGATCCCACCAATGATGTGGACGGCTGGGATGCGGCGATCAAGGAGTCGCGGCGCTGGTCACTGTTTTGATGGATACGCCCATGACCCCGCAGCAAGTGAATCCCACGGGCATTCGCGGTATTACCCCGCAAATGATCGCAAAAGCCAGAGCGGAAGGCAAACGCTATAAACTGGTCTGCTCCGCTGAAAAGATTGGCGATAAAGTGACTGCCAGCGTTTCTCCTCAATTGGTCGACTCAACTTCTCCCTTATATGGCATGATGAATTCCAGCACCGGCATCACCTTTAGAACGGATGTGATTCTTGACTACTCGGTCACACTTTCTGAAAAGCCCGGCATGAAGGGCGGCCCCGTTGAAACGGCTTATGGTCTCTTTGCGGATTTGTGCGGACAAGTGAACGCGCGTGAAATAAAACTCTGGTCCTTGTGAGCGATAATTAAAACAGAACATGTAATTCTGTTATACTCTTGAGCGGCTAATCGCAGCTCGCTCATTTTTTTATTCCGAGAATCCTATGGCAAAAACAAAAACTCATACCCGGTATGTCTGTCAGCAATGCGGCCGTGTGTCCGCTTCTTATATGGGCAAGTGCCCGCAGTGTTCTTCGTTCAACAGTATGGTGGAAGAAGTCATCCATGAAGAACCTGTCAACAAGGGACCGTCAAATGTCCGCGGGCTGAGCGGCCGTTCGGTTCCGCGCCCCATTTCCGAGGTCGGGGGAGATGCGGAGGATCGCGTCCATCTGCCGATCGGTGAGTTTTCGCGCGTGCTCGGCGGGGGAATCGTGCTTGGTTCCATCGTGCTGATCGGCGGGGACCCGGGCATTGGCAAATCTACGCTGATGCTGCAAATGGCGATGGAGATGGCGAACTCACAGCGTGTGCTGTATGTTTCGGGCGAAGAGTCTGAACGACAGATCAAAATGCGCGCAGTGCGTTTGTTGAACGGTAAGAAGAACTACCGAAAATCTTTTACTGGTGACGGAAACGAATCTTGAAGTGATCCTGAACCATGTCAGCGAACTCAAACCTGATCTGCTGATTGTTGACTCGATCCAGACAGTTTATTTATCCGAATTGGATTCGTCGGCGGGCTCGGTTTCGCAGGTGCGCGAGTGCGCGTCACATTTGAGCGAGTTGGCGAAATCCAGCGGTGTATCTGTGTTCCTGATCGGGCATGTGACCAAGGAAGGCAATATTGCCGGTCCGCGTGTGCTGGAGCATATCGTGGATACGGTCTTATATCTGGAAGGCGACAGGTTCCAGGCGTATCGTTTATTACGCTCGGTAAAGAATCGTTTTGGCGCGACTGCAGAAGTGGGCGTGTTTGAAATGCGCGAAGGCGGACTGGTGGAAGTAACCAATCCATCAGAAGCATTCCTTGCGGAGCGGCTGGTCAATGCGGCTGGCTCGACCATTGCAGTAACAATGGAAGGCACAAGGCCGATACTGGTTGAAATTCAGGGGCTGACTTCTCCAACCCAATTCGGGAATGCGCGCCGTACCCCAAATGGGATTGACTTTAATCGCTTGCTTTTGATCTCGGCGGTCTTGACGCGCCGCGTGGGATTAAAACTTTCAGAGCAGGATGTCTTCGTCAACGTGGTTGGCGGCATTCAAATTGACGAACCCGCAGCTGACCTTGCGATTGCCGCAGCGATCGCATCTTCTTGGAAGGATGTGCCTGTCCGTGCGGAGGCGGTGCTCATCGGCGAGATCGGGCTGGCTGGCGAACTGCGTATGCCGGGTCAAATGGTGGCGCGCTTGCGTGAAGCGCAAAAGCTGGGGTTCAAAGTCGCGATCGTGCCGAAAGCCATCCGCCAGGGCGAGGCGTATCCCAAAGGGATCGAGATCATCGAAGTTAGGTCATTGGATCAGGCGTTACACGCGGCATTAAAATTGCCTGAACCTGTTCGAGTAAAAAAGCCTGAATAGCCTGCAACCATACCCACCTTCAGAGCGTATATTTGCCAGAAGGAGATTTCTTATTATGAACACCAAACTTATTTCAGCATTTCTTGCATTGGCATTAGCCAGTATGGCTTGTGGATTTGAATTGCCCAAAGCGCCCGCTCCCGACCCAGAAGTTACCGAAAATATGTCTGTGCCAGCTCCCGATAGCGACCAGGTGAATCTAGAACTCGCGTTCCGGCGCTGGTGAGCTTACCTTGGCTCCCGGTTCAAGTCAACTTGTGGATGGCACGGCAACCTATAGTTATTCCGCGTTCAAGCCTGTTATCAAAACAGACGGAAGTAATGTTCAAGTCGGGATGAGCGAAGTGAATTTCAACGTATTCCCATCGTTTAAGGATCTCAAGAATATATGGGATCTTAAACTGGGCACTACCCCCATGGATTTGAGCATTGAAGCCGGCGCATACGAAGGGACCTTTGAGCTTGGCGGATTGGAGCTCAACAACCTGTCCATCAAAGACGGCGCGGCGGATGTTGAACTCTCTTTTTCGCAACCAAATTTGGCTGAGATGTCCATCTTTGAATATGGGACGGGTGCATCCAACGTGAAGATGAGCGGTCTTGCGAATGCCAATTTCTCCCTGATGGATTTCTCATCCGGCGCAGGTGATTACACACTGGATTTTTCAGGTGAGCTTCAACGGGATGCCTCGATCACCATTTCCAGCGGATTGAGCAATATGATCATCGTCGTGCCAAAGGTGTGAACGCCATTGTCACAGTGGACAGCGGAGCCTCGAACGTCAATGCCGGTTCGGGCTGGGAGCAGAATGGGAAGATATACAAACAAGCAGGAGAAGGCCCGATGCTGACGTTTGTGATCAACATCGGCGCTGGCAATGTGACGCTGACCAAGTAGAAGTTTTATGAAAAGTCCCGCATCGAAAGCCGATGCGGGACTTTTTTGAACCAACAATAGGCAAGGATATGTTTGAGCCAGAAGCCCGAATCAGTTGCGCGTGATGCGCTTTCATCGTATTTTGGCCTTTAGAATTCGGAGCAAAAGGTCATAATTTATCCATGACCTCCATCACTTGCATTGTAATGAATTGCACAATAAAATCGTTATAGTCGGTAAGGAATTACCTGTTTTATTAGAAGAGGCCAGTATGCAAATTACACGTCAAGCAGATTATGCCGTTCGAGCGGTGCTTCATCTGGCCCGCAATGTGGACCAGCGCACAGCTACAAGTATGATCGCGGAGGAACAACACATTCCGCCGTCCTTCCTTGCCAAGATCGTTTCTCAATTGTCCATTGCCGGGTTGTTACATACTTCCCGCGGCGCGCGCGGCGGTGTCACCCTTGCCCGCGCGGCAAAAGATATCACCTTGCTTGAAGTGGTCGAGGCGATAGATGGTCCGATCCAACTTAATGAGTGCGTTGGCGACAACGGCACCTGTTCCTTTGATGATGATTGTCCATTGCGTCCGATCTGGTGCGAAGCTCAAGAGGAATTGGTCGGCCGCTTGAAAGGCACGAACTTTGCAGATATGATATTAAAGGGACAGGCCTCTTTATCATAATCTTAATGAATTCAATGAAGCCTCTCGGCTATAATAGTCGGGAGGCTTTTTGTTACTCACCCGATCGCTTATCTCCTGATGGGCATCGTGCAGTTGAGTCCTTATTGCAGAGTTAAAAAAATTCCTCATGATAACTCACTTAATTCATAAGGAGCGTATTCGATGTCCACATCTCGCGTAGTTCGCGCACCGCGCGGTACACAATTGACCTGCAAGAATTGGCTGTCTGAAGCCGCGTATCGAATGATCCAGAATAATCTTGATCCTGAAGTGGCAGAGAAGCCTGAAGATTTGGTTGTTTACGGTGGACGCGGAAAAGCTGCGCGCAACTGGGAATCATTTGACGCCATCCTTGAATCGCTTAAGAATCTTGAAGAAGACGAGACCTTGCTTGTGCAATCAGGCAAACCCGTCATTGTCTTCAAGAGCCATAAGGATGCGCCAAAAGTGTTGATCGCGAATTCGAACATCGTGCCGCATTGGGCGACCTGGGAAAAATTCGATGAGCTGGATAAAAAGGGACTCATCATGTACGGCCAGATGACAGCCGGCTCGTGGATCTATATCGGCACGCAGGGGATTTTGCAGGGAACGTACGAGACCTTTGGTGCGCTTGCAAAACTCAAGGGCTGGGATTCACTGAAAGGTAAATTTGTTTTAACTGCCGGCCTTGGCGGCATGGGCGGCGCACAGCCTTTGTCCATTACCATGAACGAAGGTGTGGGACTGGTGGTTGAAGTTGACCCCGAGCGAGCCGAACGCCGCCGCGCGATCGGATACATTGACATGGTCGTGGATAATCTCGAAGAAGCGATGACGCTGGTGGAGGAATTCAAGGAAAAGAAAATTCCAAAATCCATCGGGCTGATCGGCAACGCCGCAGACGTGTATAGTGAACTCTTTGCGCGCGGTGTGATTCCCGATGTAGTCACAGACCAAACCTCTGCACATGAAGCGTTATTTTATGTGCCCTCTGGATTAAGTATCACGGCCGCCAATCAACTGCGCGAGTCGGACCCAGAGAAGTATAAGAAAATGGCCATGGATTCCATGTCTACACACGTAAAAGCCATGCTGAATTTCCAACGCGCGGGCGCGGAAGTTTTTGATTACGGTAACAATTTGCGTCAGCAGGCTTTCAATCATGGCGTGAGCGACGCCTTTGAATTCCCAGGTTTCGTGCCTGCCTATATCCGCCCGTTGTTCTGTGAAGGCAAGGGACCGTTCCGCTGGGTGGCGCTTTCAGGCGACCCGGAAGATATTTACACCACAGACAAGGCAATCATGGAGTTATTCCCTGACGCTGCACCTTTGCACCGCTGGATGAAAATGGCGCGCGAAAGTTCCGTTCCGGGATTGCCCTCTCGTATCTGCTGGCTGGGATATGGCGAACGCGCCAAGGCTGGATTGATGTTCAATGAATTGGTCGCAAGCGGAAAAGTTAAAGCCCCCATCGTCATCGGGCGCGATCATCTGGACTCGGGTTCCGTTGCATCGCCGAACCGTGAAACTGAAGCGATGAAAGACGGCTCGGATGCCATTTCAGACTGGGCGATACTCAATGCGCTGATCAACGCTGTCGGAGGCGCGACCTGGGTCTCGTTCCATCATGGCGGCGGCGTGGGGATGGGATATAGTCAGCACGCGGGACAGGTGATCGTGGCGGATGGCACCCCGGAAGCAGCCCGCAGACTGGAAAGAGTCCTTACAACAGATCCCGGCATGGGCGTGGCGCGACACGCGGATGCCGGTTATGAAATCGCCATCGCCGCCGCAAAACGCCACGGGTTGAAAATGCCAATGCTAAAGGAATCCACCAATTGAAAAGGTTTGTTATTTTATTTCTATGTTTATTTTTAACAGCATCCAGCCCCTGGCAGGCTGCCTCTCCGTCGTCTCCTGCGGTAGTTACTGTTTTGCCGCCTGCCCAAACAGCGACGCCTGTTCCTGCTTACACCAATACACCGATTCCCGCCACGGAAATCATTCCTCCAACGATAACACCCGCTCCCGCGCCAAAGATCGAACGTGTGATCATCCTTAGTTTTGATGGCATGCGAACAGACGCGATCGCGGCTGCGCCAATGAATAATCTGCTTGAGTTGATGAATTCCAGCGCGTACAACCTGACGACCGCCATCACGATCGCATATCCTTCAACACTGCCCAGCCATGCTGCGATGCTTTCAGGGTTGTGTACAGCGAAGAATGGTATCTTCTATAACCGGTATTTTAAATATATGGGATATTCCCAGGGTGTGGATATTTTTGATCTTGCACACGCGGCTGGAATGAGAACGGTGATGATCGTGGGCAAGGATAAATTAAGAGAACTTGCCGAACCTGAAACAACAGATGTTTTTGAAATTCGGCATGATGAAGCTACTGTCGGCGCCGCGGCAGTAGAGCAGATTGCCCAGGGATTTGGGTTGATGTTCGTGCATTTCCCGTCTGCAGACCAGGTCGGACACAAATATGACTGGATGGGTGGGTCGTATTTGCTTATGCTTCGGAACGGGGACGAAGCTTTGGGAAAGATAGTAGCGGCGCTCGATGAAAGTGGCTTGCGTGAATCCACCATGATCATCGTCACTGCTGACCACGGTGGACATGACGGCAATCATGACGGCACCAAGATCGAAGACTTCCGCATCCCGTGGATCGTATCTGGACCGGAGATCGTTCCTGGCGAGATCACCGCGCGGATCCATATAATGGACACAGCCGCCACCGTAGCTTACGGATTAGGATTTCCGCAGCAAGACGATTGGGATGGCATTCCTGTATATGAAGCCTTTGGGCTGCCCAGGTTGGAGATCCATCCTGAAAGTGTGCAATGGCCGTGTCATGAGTGGAATTGAAAATCAGCAAAATGATTTTGAGTATCTGGCCTAATAATTATTAGTAAAAATCCGAATGAAAATTTGCAAGGTGGTATTTTTTTGCCTGCTATTGGCAGGCTGCGCCCAGGCTCCCAACCTTTGGGGCGCCGTGCCTGCCGCGATTCCTGCGGCACCGTCGGCTCTGCGGCCGACTCAAACAGCGCCCTTCACCCCATCCCCGACAGCCTTCGTTCTTCCACCGTCCTCCACCGCTCCGTTCGCCGCGACGATTGAGCCCACGCCGACAATCACACCGTTGCCGGTTGGAATTGAACGCGTTCTCATTATCAGTTACGATGGTATGCGCCCTGATGCAATCGCCGCCGCGCCCATGAACAACCTTCTGGAGTTAATGAAGACCAGCGCGTATACATTGACAAACGCGATCACGATTGCTTATCCCTCCACGTTGCCCAGTCATGCGGCAATGCTTTCAGGCTTGTGCATGGCGAAAAATGGCGTAGTCTATGACAAGTATTTTATGTATATGGGATATTCCAAAGGCGTGGATATTTTTGATCTGGCACACGCGGCCGGCATGCGGACTGTTATGGTGGTCAGCAAGGATAAATTGAGACAGCTGGCGGAGCCTGAAACAACCGATGTTTTCGAAGTCCGTTATGGTGAACCCGCTGTCGCCAGAGAGGCGGTTGCGCAGATCGACAGGGGATTTGGATTAATGTTCGTTCACTTTGCGGGCGCTGACCTGCGCGGACATAAATATGCCTGGATGTCTGACCCGCAATTCAAAGTCCTGCGCGAGGGCGATGAAGCCCTTGGGCAAATACTATCCGCGCTTGAAGAGAACGGCTTGCGTGACAGCACGCTGATCATCGTCACCGCCGACCACGGCGGTCATGACAAAAACCATGTCGGCACCGTCATTGAAGACTACCGTATTCCCTGGATCGCATCCGGGCCGGATATCGTTCCCAGTGAAATCACTGCGCTATTGCATACCATGGATACAGCCGCCACAGTGGCTTACGGATTAGGCTTCCCCCAACAAGCTGATTGGGATGGCATTCCTGTTTACGAAGCTTTCGGAGAACCAAGACTTAAAATCCATCCGGAAAGCGTTCAATGGCCCTGCCATCAATGGAATGACCATTGACCCGGGGTAAATTATTTTTGGGAGAAACACCCTGAAACCTGTTTTCCGTAACTGGCTTTTGACCCTCTTTATTGTTTTTTTGCAGTCGTGCGGGTCATTCGCTTCACCTATGCCGCCGACAGTTGCTCCGCCCCTTGTTGTGACTCTTGTCCCAAGTGGTACGCCGCCGCCCGCCACCGAGACCCCTTTCCCCACTTTAACATTTACGCCCACCCCGGCGATCTCGCGTGTTCTGATCGTCAGCTTTGACGGATTACGTCCAGATGCGATTGCTCAAGCCAACATGGTCAATGTGATGGCGCTCATGCAAAGCGGAGCGTATACCCTTAATGCACAGACCATCATGCCCAGTTCCACCCTGCCCGCTCATGCCTCCATGCTGACAGGGATGTGCCCCGCGAAACATATTGTGCGCTGGAATGAATATGTGCCTCAAAATGGGTATGCGCGCGGCACCGATGTTTTTGATCTGGTGCATGGAGCAGGACTTCAAACCGCGATGGTGGTCGGCAAGGAAAAACTGCGTCAGGTCACCGAGCCGCCCAGCACGGACTTTTTTGCCTTCGTGGATGAGACCGACAAGATCGACGATTTCACCAGTATTGAAAGACTTGCTCTTGATCAGATCAAAACTGGTTTCAATCTCATGCTCGTGCATTTCCCAAACGGTGATCTGGCGGGGCATGAAGAAGGCTGGATGTCGCGCGAACAATTGAAGGCTTATACAAAAGATGATAAGACATTAGGCGTGCTGCTTGATGCATTAAAAGACCGCGGCATGTATGAAGATACGATCATCATTGTCACCTCAGATCATGGCGGGCACGACTCATCTCATGGAACCGATGCCCCCGAAGATATGACCATCCCGTGGATCATCAGCGGACCGCGTGTGTACCCAGGTCAATTGGGCACGCAGGTCCATACCATGGATACCGCTGCCACCGCCGCCTTCGTGCTGGGATTGCCCCTGCCCGCGGAGTGGGATGGTGTGTCCGTATTCGAAGCCTTTGGTTTGCCTGTTCCTCCATTTAGGACATTTGGATGTTAAGGTTTTGATGATTTCACAAAAGCCATGATGATCCTGTCCATGCTTCTTATTGGACGGGAATCCGGTACTATAATTAATTTCAATTTCTTCATCATTAACTTTGGAGTTTTAAAATGAGCGATCGTAAACGTCGAATTTATGGGTTTTTGATCGGTCTGGTCTTCGGCATACCCTTCGCGATCACCTCGGAATTCATCAATTCGTGGATGCTGCCCGGGGTGCCGTTGTTTGAGCTGCCGTTGGGACGTGTGACCACCATCCTATTGACCATGACTGCCATGAGCCTTCTGGGAATGATCGTGGCATGGGATGAAGAATCTTTTTGGGGTTTGCTGGGCGGATCCCTTTTCATTGTCACCCTGAGTTCCATACAAGCCTATCTTAATTCAGGAGTGTCCGAAGGCGTGACCTCGTTCTTTCTGTTTTTGTTCACCTTCCTGCCGCGCCTGATCATTTACCTGCCGCTGACTTTGTTTTTGCGCTGGGTGTTGAATAATTTCGATCGGGCAGCATCCATCTCGAGCGGCAGGGGAGGGCGTCCCTTCCTCGCCTTGTTGATCCTGGTTGCCATGGCTGTCATCGGCGGCAGATTTTCGATGCTTGCGCCGGAGGCTCGCCTGGCGTTGCAGGATGGGAACACCCTCCTGCTGGAAGGAATATCCGCCGTTGAAAATGGGGCAGACCTGCCCGCACCGCTCATTGACGTGGACGGATTTTCCACCTATGCAAAAGGTCCCTATACTCTTGAATGGAGCAGTGACGTGGACAGCCTGCCTGTGACAAGGCCGTTGTCCGAGTTCGGTGTGACCGAGTCGTTGATCATTTTTCGGTTTGAGAATACGTATCAGTTCGGCTGTGCCTACACTCCCCCCAGCCGTGTTCCAAAGTGCGTCAATATTACACGGGTGAGATAGACAAACCAAACTTCGGAAGTTTTTTATTAATGCCTCGCGGGGTATAATCCAAAAATAAAAAAAATCACATCAAAATATATCTTTAAGCTGGCGGAGAAAATGAAGAAGAATCAAAGCCAGTTGGGAATATAAATTTTTCGAGCGTCCCATGAAAGATGAACATGCATTGATTGACCGTAAATATTGGAATGACCAACACTCCCTTTTGCGCCGTCAGCTTGAGCGCGCTCAAGACTTTTCAAAAGCCATTGAGCTTTTTATAGGTCACCACGGGATGGTACACACAGCCAAACTGGGCGGGTATGGATCATTTCAAGACGAAGTTTTACAGGGGTTGTCAGATAAGCAAATGCGCATTATCCCCGCGGGACGGGCAAATTCAGTTGCCTGGATGTTGTGGCATATCACACGCATTGAAGATGTGACGATGAACGTTCTTTTGGCAGACGCGCCGCAAGTATTTTATCGGGGAGATTGGCAGAGTAAGACAAATAGTCTCTTTGTGGATGTGGGCAATGAAATGACCGCAAAAGAAATCCGCGTACTGAGCGAATCGGTGAATCTGAATGGATTGCTGGCGTATCGGCTGGCGGTTGGAAAGCGGACCCGTCAAATAGCAGGTAAGCTTAATGTTGAGAAGCTTAAAGAGAAGCCCGCGCCGCAACGATTGGCACGCCTGCTGGAAGACGGTACGGTACGAGAGCAGGCGCAGTGGCTTTTGAAATATTGGGGCAGACATCCTCAGACGAATTTGCTATTGATGCCAGCCACGCGCCATGCTTTTGTGCACCTCAATGAAATCGGGCGTATGCTGCCTGCTTTGCGAAAGTTGTGTTAGTCAGATGGGAGGCGGGGCATCTTTAGGTACGTCAAGAATAATATCGGTTTCCGAAATTTTCATCTCAGAGGCTTGAAAAAGTGAATCTGGAGTGAGGGCGTGTATTGCGAATAATTTGCAAAAAAAAGCTGGCGGAATGATCTCCGCCAGCTTTTTTATCTCATGCCCGTGTGGGTTTATTTTTTGAGCTGCTCATTCTTTCAGAACACCCCATATTTTTTAGAAGATATAGTATTATTTTTGCAAAGTATAAGTCACGTTATTGAAATCTGCGTAGCGCCCGGTACAGTCTGCGTCATCCTCCGGGTTACCGGCATAGTTAAACGTCAGGTTTTTTCCATCGAAGGTGTAATTGAAATCCACATTGGTGCTGCATCCGCCAGTGTTGGATGTCTCTGTGAAAACATTACCATCTACCTTGTATGTGCCTGTGATAAGCGTTGTGTCGCCGGCAAAAACAGAGAAACTGCCATCGTCTTTCAACTCGATGCCGGAATTCATACTGTTTGCCTTCAAGAATTTCCCGGTTGGAAATTTTGTGGAGCCGCCGCAGGCAGTCAATGCGATCGAGACCAACAGTAAACCAGCTAACAAGTTCAATGATATTTTGCTTTTCATTTTTTTCTCCTCATGGGTTGATTTCAGCGCGATCACGCGCTGTGTATGCCCCAAATGTAGCATGTGGAATTTCGTTTTACCTGCCATTTTCTGCCAAAATTCTCCAAACTGTTTGAAATATGCTATGTTATAGGCATGACCGCTTCAATTCCCGCCACCACACTTGAAAAATTCACCACCTTTGGAGACCTGCTGCGCTTCCTGCGCCGCCGTGTCGGGTTGACGCAAATGGAGCTGGCAGCTTCTGTCGGATACAGTGATGCACAGATCAGCCGCCTCGAACAGAACCTGCGTCTGCCGGATATCCCCACGATCAAATTGCGCTTCATTACAGCGCTTGCTATCGAGGATGAATCCAAAACGGTCGCGCGCCTGCTTGACCTTGCCGCCAATGTCCGCCGTGAGGATGCGCCCGGTTTGGGCTTGTGTCCTTATAAGGGACTGAATTACTTCGATGAGAGTGACGCGGACTTATTTGTAGGGCGTGAAACTCTGACCTCCAAACTAACCGAACGCCTCATTTCCTTAACTGGGAGCGCGATGCGGTTCCTTGCCGTGGTGGGCGCATCGGGCAGCGGCAAATCGTCTCTTGTGCGGGCGGGACTTGTGCCAGCCCTAAGATGGAATCAGATCTCTACAGATTGGAATATCCAGATCATCACACCGACAGCGCATCCGTTGGAGAGTTTGGCAAACAGCATGGCGCAGGAAAATGAAATTGCTTCACTCATAAAAGACATGCTCAGCGACTCGCAGAGTTTGAGTCACTGCATAAAAAATGGATCATATTTGCTTTTGGTCGTGGACCAATTTGAAGAGACATTCGCTCTCTGTCACTCTGAAGAGGAGAGATGCGCGTTCATCAGCAACCTGCTCACAGCGGCGTCCGAACCGGACGGCCATATTTTCGTTGCCATTACCTTGCGGGCAGACTTCTATGCCCACTGCGCGAACTATATCCAATTACGTGAAGCGCTGGCCGGTCAACAGGAATATATCGGCGCGATGACAGATGATGAGATGCGGCGCGCCATCGAAGAACCTGCGCGGCGGGAACGCTGGGAGTTCGAGACCGGCCTGGTGGATGTGCTTTTGCACGATGTTGGGCATGAACCAGGAGCACTGCCTTTGCTTTCTCACGCGCTATTGGAAACATGGCAAAGAAGACGAGCACGCATGATGACACTGAGCGGATACACCTCTTCAGGCGGGGTGCGCGGGGCCATTGCCGAGACAGCTGAATCCATACTCAGCGACCAATTCACAATTGACCAGCGCGCCATTGCCCGTCGCATCTTTTTACGCCTAACCGAACTCAGCGATGAAACCGCTGCCAGCGATACGCGCCGCCGGGCCTCGTTCAAGGAATTGATATTGAAACCGGAAGAATCTTCCAGTACCCGGAATGTATTGAAAGCATTGGCAGATGCGCGCCTCATCACAACCGCAGAAGATTCTGCTGAAGTCGCCCATGAGGCATTGATCCGCGAGTGGCCCACGTTGAGAGGCTGGTTGGAAGAAAACCGCGAAGGCCTGCGTCTGCACCGTCATTTGACCCATGCCGCGCAAGAATGGGAAACTTCGAATTACGAAAATGATGTGTTGTATCGCGGCGCGCGCCTAGCGCAGGCTCTGGAATGGCTCTCAAGTCATCCAGAGGAAATCAATGACCTGGAACGTTCATTCTTAAAAGAATCTCGTAGCTTTGTGGAACGGGAAGCGATTGAAAAGGAAATACGCCGACAGCGCGAATTAGAGGCCGCGCAAAAACTGGCAGAGGTGGAAGGCAAACGCGCCGAGGAGCAGGCTCATGCTGCGACGCAACTGCGGAGGCGCGCTGTGCATCTTGGCATGGCTTTTGTCGCAGCGATCCTTATGGCTATCGTGGCAGTTTTTTTTGGCTGGCGATCGCAGATCGTCAGCCGTATTGCTGCGTCGCGCGAACTGGCAGCCGCATCCATCAACAATCTGGAAAGCGACCCTGTACTCAGTATCCTGCTTGCATTGGAGGCGCTTGGGAAAGAACAAACCCTCGAAGCCGAAAATGCCTTGCATCAAGCTGTATTGGCTTCCCGTATACGGCTGGTCATCCCGGCCCATGAACCGGGAGCACCTATTAGTGTGGATTTCAGTCCGGATGGAATGCACATTGCAACTGCTAGCAATGAAAATATTGTCAATATCTGGGATGTGAAAACTGGCGGTCTGCTTTTCAGCGTTGACGGAGTATATGCAGAGTTCAGTCCGGATGGGACAGTGCTTGCCACAGTCATGGCAAATGGAACAGTCAAAATATGGGATGCGTCATCAGGGATCGAGGTCGATGTTCCCAGCCAGATGGAGGCGACCACATCGATCACGTTCAGCCCGGAGGGTGCGCGTCTCGCCACGGTCGCGAATGGTAACCTCCCAACCATATGGAATTTAAAATCGGGGCATGCGTTGGCGGATTTTCCCGGTCACACCGATTATGTTTCTTTCGCGTACTTCAGCCCGGATGGCGGGCGACTGCTCACGGTCAGCGATGATAAAACCGCGCGAATTTGGAACGCATCCACCGGCGAAGAATTGCTGACACTCGGTCACTCGGATTGGGTATGGAACGCCGCGTTCAGCCCAAATGGCCAGCGTGTTGCAACGCTCAGTCAGGACAAGGCAGTGATCTGGAGTGCTGTAACCGCTGAAAAAATATCCACACTTGATGGTCATCTCAGTACCCTACATGCGGTTGCCTACAGCCCCGACGGGGCTTTGCTTGCCACAGGCGGTGATGATAGAAAGGTAATTGTGTGGGACGTAAATACTGGAGAAGCCTTATTCACACTCGCAGGTCACACAGGCACGGTTTTCTCTGCCGCGTTCAGCCCGGATGGTACGCGCCTTGTGACTGCCGGCGACGACGGCATGGTACGGGTCTGGGATGTCACGCCTGAACATGAGGAATTGACTCTTACTTACGCAAGCGGCGGCGGGCAAATTTTGTTCAATCCCAAAGGCGATCAACTCGCGGCCATCGAAGGCGGAGTTGTAAATATTTGGGATGCATCTTCCGGGAATAAAATCCAGACCCTTTCCGCTGATGCAGGCAACATCACGGCCTTCGCCTACAGTTCCAATGGAAACTTAATTGCTGCCGCGCGCAATGACTTCAGTCTGGCACTTATAAATCCAGACTCAAAGACCGAAATTTATACATGGCCGGCCCACACCGGTCTGATCAACGCCCTCATCTTCAGCCCGGATGGCAAGTGGCTTGTCTCCGCGAGCAACGATTACAAGGTAAATATTTGGGATATGTCCCAAATAACACCTTCGCTATTATTCCCTTTTAACCTGCCAGTCGGTGTTCAATCGCTTGCATTTAATTCTAGCGGAACTCAACTTGCCATCGGCCTGCAAAATGGAACGGTGCAGGTCAGGGATTTTGTGACGGGCAGCAATCCTCTCCTATTACGCGGACATAGTAATAGCGTGACTTCCGTTGCCTTTAGTACGGACGACCGCTTGATCGCAACCGCCAGCCTGGACGGCACGGTACGAATCTGGGATGCAATGACCGCTGAAGAACAGTATCGCCTTGAGCACTCCAATACAGTCACATCCGTTGCCTTTAGCCGTGATGGAGCCCGACTCGCCACCGCCAGTCGTGATGGAACAACAAAATTATGGGATGTGAAAACTGGACAGGAATTGATCGCCTTCTTTGGAGATGGCTCTGGGGTGAACAGCCTTGCGTTCAACTCGAATGGTTCGCGCCTTGCCGCAAGTAGCGACCATGAAGCGCGCATCTATCTTATGCAGGTCGATGACTTGGTCAAACTCGGGCAGTCGCGCGCTCCCCGCCGCCTCACGGATGAAGAATGCCTAAAATATTTGCATGGCATCACAGACTCTTGCGGAGGCAACCCTGCCGTACCAACGATCACTCCATTGCCTGCAACGATCAACGGAAGGATTTGCCAGATCACCAACTCCAGCGGTTTGAACGACAACTATTTCAATGAACTGATCTACAAAGGCATTCAGGAATCTGCCCAGACGCATAACTGGGAAGCCACTGTGCTTCAATCCTCCTCCGTATCTGATTTTTCCAAACTCGTAAAAACATTTGCGGATGCGGATTGCCGTTTGATCATATCACCGGGGAATTTACTTGAACAACTCCAAACCGCCGCGCAAGTCAATCCAAATCAACGCTTCATGGTGATGGACTTTGGCATTGACCCGCCCCTGGAAAACGTCTGGGTGCAGGAGTATGCCACCGATCAAGCTGCATTCCTGGCTGGCTATCTATCCGCTTCGGTGACAAAGACCGGCAAGGTGGGTGTTTTTGGCGGCATTGATATCCCGCCCGTCACCAGTTTCATGGACGGCTTTACCCTCGGCGTAAAATACTACAACCAACAAAAGGGAACGAATGTGAAGGTCATTGGCTGGGATGTGGATAAGCACGAAGGCTTATTCACTGGCGGATTCTGCTGCTCTGTTGAAGGCAGGCAGGCGGCGCGTCAATTATTGGATGCGGGCGCGGATGTGATTCTACCGGTGGCCGGTCAAAGTGTGGGCATTGGGGCGGGTGCTGAGATTCAAGAGCAAGGCAACGCCTGGATCGTAGGCGTGGATACTGATTGGGCGAAAACCAATCCGGAATTCGCGGATATTATCCTTACCAGTATTGAAAAACGCTTTGACGTTAGCGTTACGCAGGCGTCAAACGCGATCGTGAACAATTCGTTCTCGGGCGGGTATCATGTTGGCACGCTGAAAACAGGGGAAGTCGGGTTGTCTTCAACAAATAAATTACCCGCAGAGATCCAGGCGGAGCTGGAAAGAATCAAAGCAGAGATAATTTCTGGAAAGATCAAAACCACTCCTTAATTCTCTAATACTTCTCTTATCCCATTTCGCTTGACCAATACTTAACTCACGTATATAGTTTAGCCTGCTTAACTAAAAAGAAGGCTTAACTATGACCGACAAACTCCATTTTTCCCAAACCCTGCGTGCCTGGATGGACGCTTTTATGCACCGCTCCATGAGCGGATGGAATCACTTTGCCAAAAGCACAGGGCTTTCCATGCCGCAATTCAGCATCCTGATGCAGCTGCATCACAAAGGCCCGTGCGGCATGTCTGAGGTCAGCGAACGATTTGATATTTCTGCCGCAGCCGCCAGTCAACTGGTGGATAAGCTCGTGCAGTCGGGTCACCTCGAACGTGCTGAAGATCCCAGCGACCGCCGCGCCAAACTGTTGACCTTGAGCATTAAAGGTTCGGAACTTATCCAGCAAGGCATCGAAGAACGTTATCGCTGGATGGATGATCTGGCAAATACCTTGAGCGCAGACGATCAAAAGAAGGTCAGCGAAGCGTTGACCCTGTTAACGAAAGCCGCCAAGGAAATGGAAATCGTAAATCCAAAATCGTAAATCGTAAGTCGAAAAAGGAACCATATGCAAGCAACCGCAACCCAAAATCCACCCCGCGCAAAGCGCCAAAAAACATCCTTTAAGGGTATTGGCCGCGCCGTCAAATACCTGACCCATTACAAGAGCCAGGCTCTTTTGCCGTATATTTTTCTTGTCATTGCCACGCTCTCACAGTTGGCGGTGCCGCGTATGATCCGTAATGTGATCGATGCGGTCACCAGCGGATTCCTTGCTGACCAGGTGTTGCAGGCGCTGGATCAGATTCCCGCGGCATTTGTCAGCACGGTGCTGCCGAAGATTCTCGAAGCCCTAAAGTATGATCCTGCCCTAACGCTGGACCAGCTCAAGGTTACGCTTGAAGCGGATTTGGGAAACGCACCCCGCGCCCTGATCACTGCTCTTGTCGCGATCGTCGGATTCGCCCTGCTGCGTGGACTGTTCTCCTTCCTGCAAGCCTATTGGGCGGAGAAGAATTCACAGTCGGTCGCGTATGACTTGCGAAATGACTTGTATGCCAAGATCCAGAATTTGTCGTTCGCGTATCACGATAAGAATCAAACAGGCCAGTTGATGATCCGCGCGACGGATGATGTCGAGAAGGTGCGCCTGTTCATCGGACAGGGCTTGTTGCAACTTGTCGGCGCGGTGATCCTGCTTTCTGGCACGGTCATCATTTTGTTCTCGTCGAATGTTTCATTGGCGTGGACAGCCATGCCGATCCTGCCGGTTGCGATCGTGTTGTTCGGTGTGTTCGCGGGACTCAGCCAGCCCTTGTTCGCGAAAGTGCAGATAAAACTTTCAACCCTGAACACGGTCTTGCAGGAAAACCTTGCGGGCGTAAAAGTGATCAAGGCTTTCACGCGCGAGAAGGAACAGCAGACCAAATTCCGCAACGCCGCCGATGACACGATGAATCAAGCCATCGCGGTCAACCGTTTGTTCACGTTCTTGTTCCCGCTGGTTTTCTTAATTGCCAACCTCGGACAAGCCGCCATCCTTTATGTGGGCGGCAAACAAATTATCGTTGGCACATTGACCATTGGCGCGTGGCAGGAATTCTCGCTCTACCTGATGTATCTCTTTTTCCCCATCATGATGTTCGGTATGATCGTCACACAAATGGGACAGGCCGCCGCGTCCGCTGACCGCATCTTTGAAATTCTGGATGCCAAGAGTGACATCGTCGACAAGCCCAATGCATCGAAACTGCCCGCCGTGAAAGGCGATGTGAAATTTGAGAACGTCACTTTCCGCTATGTCGGCGGCGGTGACCCTGTTCTTAAGAACGTTTCATTTGAAGTTAAATCGGGTGAGACGGTCGCATTGCTTGGCGCGACAGGTTCAGGCAAGACCAGCATCATCAATTTACTGCCGCGCTTCTATGACCCAACCGAAGGCGGGATCACCATTGATGGTCACGACCTGCGCGATGTCACGCTCGATTCGCTTCGTTCGCAGATCGGCATCGTGCTTCAAGAGACAACTCTGTTCAGCGGTACGATCAGCGAGAACATCGCATTTGGCAAACCCGAAGCCACGCACGCAGAAATAGAAGCGGCTGCAAAAGCCGCAGCCGCACATGATTTCATCATGTCCTTCCCCGACGGATACAACACACACGTCGGTGAACGCGGAACAACTCTCAGTGGCGGACAAAAACAACGCGTTGCCATCGCGCGCGCGCTATTACTCGACCCGCGCATTCTGATCCTCGATGACTCAACCTCCAGTGTGGATGTCGCCACCGAGTCTCATATTCAGGAAGCGCTTGAAACTCTTATGAAAGGCCGCACATCCTTCGTCATCGCGCAGCGCATCAGCACTGTCATGAACGCCGATAAAATTCTTGTGCTGGAAAAAGGTGAAGTTGTGGCACAGGGCAAACACGCTCAACTCATGGAAGAAGAACCGATCTATGCTGAAATTTATAACTCGCAAATCCTTTCGCATCAAAATGATGCGGTAGCGGAGGTGGCACAATGATGCACGGCCGCGCTGGTGGTTTTCTCAATCAAGAAACAATGAAGCCGCGCAACCTGAGCGAAACGCTCGGTCGCCTCGGTAAATATTTTGGCCAATTCTGGTACATGATCGTTCTGGCGGTGGTCTTCGTTGTCATCTCGACCTGGACTCAAGTAACCTCCCCGGAATTAATGGGACAGGCCACGGACTGTTTCCTCGTACCCGCTGGAAGCAGTGCCTTCGCTCAACTCACCCCGCCAACTGCTTCCCCGCAGGGGGCTGTGCCAGACCAAAAAGCAGTTTCCTCCTGCTGGCTTGGGACAACCGAAGATCCATCCACATTATCGTACTCGAAGCAGATCGTCTACAAAGCCTATCATCTCGGCGGATACACCACTCCCGACCTTGCAACCGCCACGAATGAAGAACGCATCACAGGCATGTTCCGTCTGATCCTGATCGTGATTGCATTGTATGTAATTGGCGCAGTCCTGACAGGTATGACCTTCTTCGCCATGGCATGGACTGGACAGCACGTTCTGCGCTCCCTGCGCGTGGAAGTGTTCGAGAAGCTACACACACTCTCGCTTAGTTACTACTCCGAGCATGAAGCTGGTGACCTGATGAGCCGCATCACGAATGATACATCCGCGATTGAACAGGCATTTTCATTTGCGCTCGTCAACGTATTCAGCGGAATTCTCCTCTTGGTATGGGTAGCCTACAACATGATCACCGCCAGTCTGCCATTCGCTTTGCTTTCACTGGCAGTCTCGCCGTTGATGTTCATCGCCACCGTCTGGTTCTCAGGGCAGGCGCGTAAAGCCTTCCGCAAGAGCCGCGAAGAGATCGGCAATGTCAACGCTGAATTACAAGAAACTATTTCATCAGTCCGCGAAGTGCAAGCTTTCAACCGCGCAGATGAAAACATTGAGCAGTTCAAGGAAGTCAACGCTGCGAATCGTGATGCGAATGTCCGTGCCGTGGCTTATACATCCGCATTGGCGCCGACCCTTGAAGCATTTTCCTATATCGGCCTAGCCATCGTCACTGGCGTCGGCGGCTGGTACTTGTTGACAGGTGACTTGCTCTTCGGTACGACCGTCACACTGGGTCTGGTCATTACCTTCCTGGCTTATGTACAACGCTTCAACCAACCCATTCAACAGATCGCCGTGTTATGGACGAACATCCAAAACGCGATCGCGGGCGCGGAACGTATTTTTACCATTCTCGACGAAAAGCCTGCCGTGGTGGACAAACCCGGTGCAAAGGCGATGCCAGAGATCAAAGGCAAAGTTGAGTTCATCGAAGTCAGCCATGAATATGAAGACGGTGTGCCTGTTTTGAAGGAAGTTTCTTTCTCCGCAGAACCTGGGCAAACCATCGCCATCGTCGGCCCAACGGGTGCGGGCAAGACCACCATCATCAACTTACTACCGCGCTTCTATGATGTAACGCACGGCTCGGTCAAGATAGACGGCGTGGATGTGCGCGATGTCACCGCCGAATCGATCCGCAAGCAAGTGGGCATTGTGCTGCAGGATACATTCCTGTTCAGCGCCTCCGTCATGGATAACATCCGCTTTGGGCGCCCTGACGCAACCGATGAAGAAGTCTTCGCCGCCGCCAAACTTGCAAACGCAGATTCGTTCATCGAACGCCTGCCCGAAAAATATCAGACCGTACTCGGCGAGCGCGGTTCGGGTCTTTCCCAGGGACAGAGGCAGCTGCTTTCGATCGCGCGCGCCGCTCTCGCAGACCCGAGAGTTCTCATTCTCGATGAAGCAACTTCCAGCGTGGACACACGAACCGAGCGTCTCATCCAAAAAGCATTTGACGCACTGCTCCAAAGCCGCACCTCCTTCGTCATCGCGCATCGCCTGTCCACCATCCGCAATGCGGATATGATCCTTGTTCTGAAAGATGGACAGATCATCGAACGCGGCAAACATGATGAACTGCTGAATAAACAAGGCTTCTATTACGACCTGTATATGAGTCAATTCAAAAAACAGGAAGAAGTGGAAGTCGCAACCTCGTAATTTGGAGAAAATATTTTGAAATTCATAATCAAGTTGTTTATTGGTTTCCATGTTTTCATCTATCGCATCACTGGCGGAAAGTTTGGCGGTGAAATGCTCGGATTTAAAGTCCTGATCCTCACCACCAAAGGACGCAAGTCCGGGAAAATACTATCGGCTCCGCTTGGATATTTTGAGCGCGATGGCGGATATATCATCGTCGCCTCGAATAACGGAAACGACAAGCATCCCTCGTGGTATCACAACATCAAGGGCAATCCTGGTGATGTGACGATCCAGGTCAAGGATAAAAAGATGAAGGTCACGCCTGAGATCATTTTGGGCGAGGCGCGCAGACCGTTATATGATTGGATCGTTTCCCTCGCCCCCAATTACGGGGAATACGAAAAAACGACCACTCGTGAAATTCCGCTGGTGTTTTTGAAACCGTAATAGATCCATGCAAGGGCTGCCTGAAAAAAAGGCAGCCCTTTTTATTTAAGAGATACAATTTCGTTATGCAAATCCTCACTGAAATTCATCGCGCTGAAGGAATAAATACTCACGGCAAAACGGTCCACCGAACTGCCGTGCGCGCCGTCATACTGCGTGGGTCTGAATTGCTGATGGTGTATTCCTCGAACGTGGGCGACTATAAATTTCCTGGCGGTGGTGTGGATGCGGGCGAGTCGCATCAGCAGGCATTGGCGCGCGAACTGCTGGAAGAATGCGGCGCATCCCTGCTCAGTGTGGATGGCGAGCTTGGCGCAATCATTGAATACAAATTCGCCGAGGAAAAGGAGTACGATGTTTTTAAGATGACATCGTATTATTATTTCTGTCAGATCATGGAGGAGTTTGGTTCACAGAAATTGGATGGGTATGAAAAAGACCTGGGCTTTCAACCGCTGTGGATCAGCATTGATGAAGCGATTTTAGCCAACCGATCTCTTCTTGGTATAGATGAAATTCCCCAATGGTTACATAGAGAGATATTTGTACTTGAACACATCAAGCATTCCATGTGAAGTGATCAGTTCAGTAAATCCAGTAATTTTGTTGTGTCATTCAGGATCATATCCGCGCCCATTTTCTTTAACTCAGCTTCTTCGCCGAATCCGCATAGGACTCCGACCGTCTGTGCGCCCGCGGATCGACCGGCGCGGATGTCCACGGTGGTGTCGCCGATCATCAGGCAGTTTTGCGGCGCGACATTCATCTTTTGGGCGGCAAGCAAGACAGGATCTGGATAAGGTTTGGTATGTTCCGCGGATAAGCCGGTCACGATCACATCGAAATATTTCACCAGATCATACTGATCAAGGAATGCCATGGTGCCGTGTTCATCGCGCGCGCTGATGACTGCCATGGGAAAACGTCCATACAATTGCGCGAGCATGGTGTCCACGCCGGAGATCAGCAGGAACTTTTTGGGTGTATGCCTGCGGCGGCGCGACAGCCAGTTGATGACCGCGACCATTTGATCGTCAAGGCCAAGCGTATCGGCAAGTCCGAGCAGGGCGTTGCCAGGCGCTTCGATCCACATGATGAAGCGGCGTGCAGTATGATCGGGGTTGGGAAAGAGAATGCGTGGAAAAAAACGCGAGATTCGCTGTGTATAAAGATCATCGGTGTCGCTAAGGGTGCCGTCAACATCGAAACAGAGAGCTTTTATGCGGGCAAAATCCAAAGGCATGGCGCAATTGTACCAAAGGGGCTATACTTCATATAGTTTGTAGTGTGGTTTAATAAGATATGATTGAAGATCGCTCCCGCTCATTGCTTGAATTATTAATGAACGTCAGCCGTGAGGTTGCCACTGCCCTGGACCTGCGCACGGTTCTGCAGCGTTTGCTCTATGCGGCTCTTCAACATGTGGGCGGAGAACGCGGCAGCATTGTGGTAATGGATGATCTCGGCAAGCCGGTCGATGCGACGATCGTATTCGGGACGCAATTCCACGATCACACCACCCAGCAGCTGCGGGATACGGTTGAACGGAGCCTGGCGGGATGGGTGGTGCAAAATCGCAAATCCACGCTTGTCACGGATACCAGTAAAGATCACCGCTGGTTGCGCCGCACAGACGATTCGGCAGATAAGAGCGGCGCTAAATCCGCGATCTGTGTGCCGCTCTTGGCGCGCGATCGTTTGGTGGGCGTGCTGACCCTTGTGCACTCCATCCCCAATTCTTTCAATGAAGAACACCTGGCATTGATGAGGCTATCGCTGATCAGGCGAGTGTGGCTGTTTGAATGCGCGTTTATACATGGAAAGCCAGCGCACCGCACGCGTTATGTCCGCGCTGGCAGAAGCGGCTGCGGCGATCAATACCTCATTGGAAATAACGGATGTATGGCGCCGTATTCTTAATCAGACCATGCAGGCTTTGCAGGTCGAGACCGTGGCATTGGCCTTGATCGACCATGATAGTAACGATCTGATCTTCCAGGCGGCGGCGGGACATAATTCCGGCAGCATCCCCGGGCGTCACATCCATAACGGGCATGGGCTGACGGGGCAGGTGATCACCAATGGGCTGGGTTTGATCGTTCCATCCGTCAAACAGGATTCTCACTATGTGAAGTGGACAAGTTCGAGGGCATCGAGATGCGGGCTGTCGCCATCGCCCCGATCCAGTCACAGGGGAAGGTCATCCGGTGTGCTTGAGGCGGTCAATCCGATCTCGGCGCATTTATCCGGGATGCGATGGTGGTGTTGGCGGGGCTGGGAAGTCTGGCGGGCACAACCATCCAGAATGCCGAATATTTGAGATCGGATCCAAAAGCGCACCAGCGCTATCTTGAATATTCGAAGACAGCGTGGACATGATCCTGATCACAGATTGGGAGGTGCGGTGCGAAGAATCAAACCGCCAGGCTGTGCTATTGAGCGGTTACAGCAAAGAGGAACTGCGCGCTTTAAGCATCGATCAATTGCATGAAGTGAAGTGGAACCGCGCGCTTGAACTTTGCAAAACCCTCAGACGTTACGACGAATGTACCTACGAATCTGGTTTGCTAAAAAGAGACGGCAGTTCAATTCCGATTGAGGTGCATGCGCGTCGTGTTGAATTCGAAGAAACCGATTCGATCAGTGGATCGTTCAGGATGTCACCGAACGCAAGAGTTGGATGCCCTGCGGGATGACATGATCGCCATGATCTATCACGATATCCGCTCTCCGCTTGGCAATGTTGTCTCCAGCCTCGAGATGATGGGCGAGTTGATGCCCGTTGATGGAACTGCAACATCCATGCTAATATCGCGCGTAATTCGACCGCGCGCATTCAACGCCTAGTAAACTCATTGCTCGGCATGTAATCGGCTTGAATCGGTCATCAGATCATTGACCAGAATTCGATCGATCCGCAGGCGTTGATCCGTGAATCGATCCGCGATGTGATCCCCGCTGCGGCCGGGCGCCAGCAAATTATCGAGAATAATATGGCGGTGCTTCCGCTCATTTGGGTGGATGTGGATGTGGATCCATCGTGTGTTCATCAACCTGCTTGAAAACGCGATCAAATTCACTCCTGTCGCGGGCCATATCCGCATCAGCGCGCAAACAGACGGGGTCTTTGTCAAGTTTTCGATCAATGACAACGGCCCGGGCATTCCCCCCGCAGACCGCGAGCGCATTTTTGATAAATTCATCCGCGTGCGCGGCAGGATCGAACCGTTGGACTCGGTCTGGGATTGGCTTTTGCCGGCTGGCGGTGCATGGGCACGGCGGCGAAGGTCTGGAAGAAAGCGAACCTGGAAAGGCTCCACCTTCTGGCTGACCCCTGCCTGTTGCCCAAAGAAGACAACCCGGTCAGCTCAAACGGAAGACGGCAGACTGACGATGAACGAAAGATGACCCACGGCTATCCGACCTTAGAAAATAACCATCCATAGAGATTTTTCAGGGAGTAGTATGCAGAAATAACTAAAAAATATCAGATCGAAGATCAACTGCCAGGTAACCCTGGGTGTAATCATTACCCAGCGTGGATTGATCAGATCGACGCGCCGCCTTCCCCTGAAGATGCGCGTTCCTGGCGCGCCGCGTTGATGAATCTTGGGGCGGTGTGGAGCGTGTCTTGATCAACCTTGATGCACATCCTGGCCGGACCCTTGGCGCGCGCGCCATGGACTGCACCATGATCGCGCACGAGAAGACCGCCAACACATTCCGTACCCGTCCGAGCACGTTCAAGCGCAGGGCGAAGCAAACCCCCGGCGCCGATTGGGAATCGAATGCCGGGCTGGGCAGTGTCCGCTGGGCGCCGCCAGAAATTTCCTTTCTCGATCAAATGACCCTGCACTGGAGCGATTCGCCCGTTGTGCTTGAGCATCACGCGGGTCCCTCTGACGGGTCGATCTGGGTGCGCCTGCCCGAGGAAAAGATCGTCTTCATTGGGGATGCCGTACTTAAAAATCAGCCGCCGTTCCTGGCGGGCGCGAATCTTAAAGCCTGGCTGACCTCATTGGAATTACTGCTGGATGCGCCCTATAAGGGCTATACCATTATCAGCAGCCGCGGCGGAATGATGACCACGGCCGCCATAAAAACACAATATGATTTCCTTAAGCACATTTATGACAAGCTGGATAAGATCACGACAAAAAAACCGAATCCCGCCGCGATCGAGAAACTGGTCGCTTCGCTATTGACGTGGTTCAAAGCCCCGGCAGCGCGTCAAAACATTCGCTCAGCGGCTGCGCTACGGTCTATTGCACTATAACGCGCGCCAGGACCGCGGCGCCAGTGCTCCATCTGAAGAGGAATGATCGCCATGCTCCAGCCCATCCTTGTTGACGCGCGGCGGCGTGATCGAAGCCACACACTTTGGTTCCATCGCGGTCGTCGATCCGACAGGCAACCATTCCTATGGCGACCCTGACCGGTCTTTTTGCGTTCCTCCGCCAAACCTTTTCAAGCGCTGCCCTTCGTTGAACAGGGGCGGCGCGGAATATTTTAATTTACGCAAAGCGAACTTTCGATCTCCTGCGCGTCCCACGAAACCTCCCAGGTGCATCTGGATACCGTGGCTGCCATGCAGACACCAAAGATCGGCATTCTGGAAGGCAGCCTGCAATGCGGGCCGCACCTGCCTGGAGATCCTCCAAATTGAGGCAGGTCATTAAAGAGGATGTCAAACCAACCTAATTTTAATAACTGTTCGGGCAAACACACCGCCATGCTGGCTTTCGCAAAAATGCGCGGACTGCCTCTTCGAAGCTTATCTTGCCTTCGACCACCCCATTCAGAAAGTTTTTATCCTGGAAAACATTCTCTGAAATGTGCGGGATCGAAATGGATCAGGTTCAACTCGGTATTGACGGCTGCTCGGCTCCGAGACCGGTTCGCGGTCCCATTAATAAACGCCGCGCTTGGCATGGCGCGCATTCGACCCGCGTAGACTTAAGCGAAGCACGCGCGGCGCCTGTAAAAAGATCACTTCCGCCATGTCCGCCCACCCGGAATGGTTGCAACCATGGCGAGTTCGACTGTGAACTGATGAACATCGGCGCGGGCAGGCTTTGTCACCACTCAACGCAGGCGCGGAAGGCTTCCCAGATCATCGGTCTCGTACTGGGCGTGTACGGTGAAAAGGAGTGGGATCGCATTGAAGTTACGGACGGCGTTAGTCTTCCATGAATGACAGCCTTGAATCACGGCGCGCGTCGGACCCTCCGTGACGCTTGAGATCCTGCGCCAATTAAAGTGTTGAATGAAGCAGAGTTGCAATCGCTGTCGAAATTTTCGGGCCCCGAAAAAATATTGAAGAATTACGCCGGCTCAAGTTACGGGAAAGTTAAAACCTGTCTTTCCTGAAGTACCGTCCCGAAGGTTTGAGGAAACTATCAGAGTTTTCACGGGAAACCTTCGGGACTTTTTAGTACATGAAAAATTAAGTGTACGCGCTATCAAATTCATACCACCCTGCTTCCGAAGCCTTCGGCGAACCATCTGGCGTGATCCCCTGCCCGCCATTGATGAACTGGTTTCCACCATCCTTCGCAAAATACAAATGACGTCAACCGCGA
>NZ_JADJSO010000008.1:0-24488 GCF_016711665.1 Candidatus Villigracilis saccharophilus | reverse complement strand
CGGTCTGCCGAATCGGCGTGCGACGGATGAACGCTTGCCGGAAGACATGCGCTACAAAGAAAATGAATTCCATGTTCTCGATCGCGATGATGGATGTTGAAAGGTTCAAGGTGTGAACGATGTCTACAGTCATGCCGTTGGGGATGAAGTACCCAACTCGTTGTTCAGTACCTCCCTTTGAAGAAAACCGCTGCGCACGACCGATTTCCTCGCCTTTGATATGGCGGGGATAGAGGTAACTCTGGTGATACTATGCGGGTCAGGAAGCGGCTGAGACGGCGACGCTCAAAGATCAGCGAGAGTTGATGAAGGACGTATAACTTCCCTTATCGGAAGCACAAAAGATCCAACTGGGGTATTTCGGCACAGCATTTGCAGTGTATCCGCTTCATTCCCGTTCTGCGAGGTAGGCCTTTTACGCGCGGCAGACATGGCTTTATATCAATCCAAAAGCACAACCGTAGTTGTTTACGGTTTGCAAATGGGGTAACTGCGCCCCTTAACCGCATCTCGCTTAATCACGGGAATGAAGACTGGTTGTTTGAATATCGCGCCTGATTTTTAAAGGCGCGATCACTCAATGTCCATGAATTTTTTTCTTTTGAAAACCCAAATACCCGCCACGGGGTTATGAATGAATATTCAAGCATTAGAAGGTTTCCATGCCCCGTAAAGTAAAACTCATTTCTTAATCCGCGGCAGATATGGGACGCCTGGAAGACTGTCAATGATCTGCGTCTCCTTGCGCGGGAATTCAAAGGCGAACTCTCCTGGAGCGGGAGCGGTATACCCGTCGCACGCGATTGGCTCGCGAAACAAGCCGCGGAAAGGCTGCGATATGGTCAGTTGCCATAGGGGGGCGATGGGACTGTCCATGAGGTGGTGGACGGCCACTGTGCAAGTCCCTGAAAACTATGGCCCGGTTATGGGAGTGTGCCGATCGGCTCGGAATGATTTTGCCCTATTCAATCGGGTCTCACGCGAAGACCTGCTCATGCCCTTGCGTGCTCTTCATGGGGGAATGTTCAACCCGTGGATATTGGATTAATATTTGACGAGCATGGGCGCAGGAATATTTTGATAACACCGTCAGGAGTCGGCTTCGACGCGGTTGTTACCATTCGTTCACATAGGCTGCCCGTCATCAGAGGGTTTCTTATATACCTTACGGCGGTCATTCAGACCATCATCTTGAATCACGATCCTGCCAGGGGAATGCGGGATCGAAGCAGAAGCTGAAAGTAGGAGCAGAACGTCATCATGCTTACTACCTTTCCGCAAAGTGGCCCGCGTGAAGGCGGCGGTTTCACGCTCTCTCACCCAACTCAAACGATAATGACGGCAAAATGGAATTCCCTCACCGTCAACAAAGTCTCGCGCGGCATTGATGTTTCGTCTGGTGGAATTCATGAAGGCACGCATGCGCATCAAACAGAGTCCGCATGGGTGAATTCATAACATTCCTCATCATCTGAGTCTTCCACTTTACATCCACGCGGACGGCGAAGATCTTTGCAAGTTTTGGCATCAATCTCACTGCGTAATGCGGGTTTTGAGATTTTGCAGGCACTGAAAGTGGTAAAGGATAGCGGAAAAATAATTTCAAGGCATCTCTTCAAACAGGGGATGTCTTTTTTGTAACAATTTAACAAATCCTAAAATCGGTAAACCCTGATGGTAAGAAAACAACATTTTTTAAGACAAGCGTACTTGTTCATACCTGTGTTTAGGCTATTACTCTCACTAAGTCGGGGTCGTTTCCGCCGCATAAGAGGCCTACATCTCTAGAGGAGAAGATATGAATAAACGTTTCGTTTTTCGTCCTGCTTTTGACCCTCATCATTGCCGCTTCGATGATGCACTCGGCCTCTGCCCGGCCTTTGCGGCTCCTGTTGTTGCAAGCCCCTGTTGTTGCCGCCGAGGCTTACTGAGTTTGCCGACCTTCACTGGGCCTCCCGCTCCCGCGATCGGTTTCAGCTGATCACCAAATCAAAGTTTTGTTTGTTCCTCAGTGGATGCAATTTTTATCTTCGTAGCAGTGGTGAAGTAATGGCCGCCGCTTTGGAACAAGCCACTGACAACCAACCTTCAAGTCACCGTCCAAAACCTCCTCGTACGCGACCATTGAAAATGTGCGCTTCTCCTACCGATACCGTGGCATTCATTCCTGGCTTGGGCTACGCTCTCCAACCAGTTGTCGCGGTGTGGATGATTCTTTCTAAAGCTGTCCCTGGCGTTATCCTGTTTACTGGGCTGATGGTGCATTGTCGCCGCGATAGCAAATTCAAACCCCTCGCCGATCTGGAAGGCGCAACCTGGGGGTATGGCGACCAGGGTTCAACCTCTGGTACATGGTCCCTGCCGTTGGTTTGCCGCGGCCGCACTCCCTGGTGAACAGAAACAAGCCCGGCGGTCATAACGCCAGACCGTCACCGCTGCATCCAATGGCGAAGTTGATTTCGGCACCGTCTTCTATAGTGTTCCTTTGAACCCGAAGGCAAACCAGTCTTTAGCTAAGATGATTTTGTCGCCCGGTAAAGTCACCATGACATGTATGAAATCCCCGCCGAAGCGATCCCGAACTGCGCTCCTGATGCTGAAGGCAAGAAACTCTTCTGCGACGGCTGGCGTGTGCTCGGTGCCCGCGCCAACATCCGCACGGAAGCTCCCGGATGTGATGCGAAAGTTCGCATCCTCGCCATCTCTAGGCCATCCCGAATGACACACTTTCCTTCGGACCTGAATTCCCGGCGATGTCCGCGCCCAGATCGAAGCAGCCCTCGTTGCTTTCGCTGAGAGCGAAGCCTGGGGTTCCTCCATCGGCAGCGCTCATTTCTACGGCTGGTCTGGCATTGCCCCGCCACCGACGCGGTATGACATGGTTCGCGCCATGGTCGCCGCAACAGGTTACGAGGCTCCCAAATAGTTTTGTACCCGCAATAAAAAACGGGCGGAGAGTTTTCTCTCCGCCCGTTTTTTATTCACCTTATATCTTATAATCGGGCGGCAGGCACATCACAATTTTTCAAGATCGCGAGAAACCACAATGCTTCAGGTAAAGAATTTAACCAAGATCTATGACGGCAAAGTCAAAGCGCTGAATAATGTTTCCTTTGAAGTACCGGATGGACAGTTCCTGGCCGTGATCGGTTTTGAGCGGATCAGCAAATCCACATTACTGCGCTGTATCAATCGATTGATATCCCACGGAAGGTCAGGATCTTATGGGACGGTGAAGACATCACCGCGGCATCTCCCGGAAGAAATGCGCCGCATCCGACGCAAGATCGGCATGGTCTTTCAACATTTTAATTTGGTGCACCGCTCGAAGGTCATCACCAATGTACTGGCAGGGCGGCTCAGTTATCCACCCCGCGTGGAGTTGACTTAACCGCTTCCCAAAAGAGGATATCGCAAAAGCCATCAAAACAATTCGAACGTGTGGGCATCGCCGATAAAGCCGATCAACGCGCGGATGAATTAAACGGCGGACAACAGCAGCGTGTGGGCATTGCCCGCGCCTTCATGCAGGACCCGAAGATGATCCTCGCCGACGAACCGGTTGCCAGCCTTGACCCGTTCCTCGCGCACAGCATCATGAAACATCTCGAAGAGATCAATAAAACAGATGGCGTGACGTTTTATGCAGCCTGCATTTCCCTCGATCTGGTGCATCGTTACGCAGACCGCGTCATTGCGCTTAATGAAGGACAACTGGTTTGAAGGTTTGCCGAGTGAAATTGATGATCATAAATTCAAAGATATTTATGGCCGTGATGCCGAACGGGTGGGATAAGCCATGAAAAAAAAAAATCATCCGCATGGAAATCCATTCAGATCGGACTGGCTGTGTTATTTGGGCTCTTTGTTTACGCCTACGGCTTTGATGACCCAGGTCAATCTTGAAAGAACTGCCAGTGAAAGACGCCAGGAAAGCCTGACCCGCCAACCCGCACTCTCGCAAAGCCCGGATCTGGTCACCTACGATAAACAGGAAGCGATCGTCAACGCGCCGTTGCACGTTCCTGCCCACAGCTGGTAAATCTCCCCGCAGCAGACACCTCCACCCATTATTTGGTGATCGAGCCGTCCTGCGGAAACCCCGCGACATAGTCCAGGTGGAAGGATTTAACTTCCGCCCAACATCGAAGGCCCCATTCGATTCGGTGCCGGCAGCGACCCGCTGAATGTCGTGGCGCTCGGCCGCGAATCGATCAAAACCGACAGCGATGGACATTTCACAACTTCCTTCGTCCTGCCCGACCGCCTCAGTGATGAGCCGCAATTCCTGCGCGTGACCATCAGCGAAAATGTCGGCGCGCCACGCTTTACCCAAAACGCAAAAGATACCTGGGACAAAATCATTGAAACAGTCTTCATGGCTTTGCTGGCCACTACGGCCGGCACCATCCTGGCATTTCCGCTGAGCTTTATCGCAGCCCGAAACTTGATGAAGTCTGTCCGCAGCCCGCTGACCAGTGTCTCGCTATCCGTGCTGGGCTGGCCGATCGGGTTGGGTATCGGTTACTTTATCGTCAATCAGGTCGGCGCTTTTAGCATCCCGCTCTCCGAAAATATATTCATCAATCTTGTCAGTGTGGCGGCTACGCCGCTTATTTTCTGGTATTGCGTTCGCTGGGCGTTACCCCAGGAAGAAACAAAGATCCCCTCCACTCTTTTACGCGTGTCTCGTATGCTGGTCTTATTCGTGGCGATCCTGATTGCGTTCTTCGGATCTCTTTCAGCTGGTCACCTGGCTACCAATATCAGCCTGACCATTGAAAAATCCCTTGGCGCTTTGGGCTTCCTTGCAACATTCCTGTTTCAGGTCAGCGACATCCTGCGGATCATCACACCTGCCTTGGGCGCTCTGGCTGTAGGCGGCGCATTATCCAGTTTCCTTGGACGGATCGGCCAGCGCACTGCCGAGAAAAAGCCCGGCAGATAAAGTCAAGCTCATTAATTTATTCCTGGCTTCTGTTGCCGGTGCCACGGTCTTCGGCTTGAGCGGGTGGCTGGTGGAATGGCTGTATCAGGTCGGACAAATTGAGTACACCTTCTGGGTACCGGTACTCAGCGGCGCGGTGCTTGGTTTATTACTTGCAGTCGTGACCAAACCCAAATCCACCCTCCCCACGGGCATGGTGGTCTACAGCATCACGCGCACCATCCTCAACGCCCTGCGATCCGTGGAAGCGCTTGTGATGGCGATCGTATTCGTGATCGCGGTCGGCATCGGTCCCTTCGCGGGCATGATGGCGCTCGGCCTGCACACCATCGTCAGCCTAGCAAAACTGTATTCCGAACAGGTCGAAAGCATCATGCCCGGTCCGCTCGAAGCCATCACAGCCACAGGCGCCAACCGCCTGCAGACCATCATTTACGCGGTCATACCACAGGTCATTCCGCCCTATATTTCCTACACCATGTACCGCTGGGACATTAACGTGCGCATGTCCACCATCATCGGTTTCGTGGGCGGCGGCGGCATCGGATTTCTTTTACAGCAAAATATCAACCTGCTTAACTACCGCGCCGCCAGCACCCAAATGATCGCCATCGCGATCGTCGTTGCCAGCATGGATTACATTTCCTCCGTCCTGCGCGAAAAATATGTTTGATCATGCCTGACCTGTATCACACCCTGCTCAAATATGATATCGGATACCTGCGTATCATTGCAGGATCGTGGGGGCTCGAATTGGAAACGAGCGAAGTGGATTCTGCCAGCGAAGAACTCTGCGCCTCCTTCCTGGACCTGGAAGCTGTTACTGAAACAATGGAGATTCTCCCCGCTGATGCACGCTCCGCGTTGACCGTACTGCTTGAGTCAAACGGCAAAATGGAATGGGCCGCCTTCGCCCGCAAATTCGGCGAGATCCGCGAAATGGGCGAAGCCAGACGCGACCGTGAGCGTCCGCATCTCAAGCCAATTTCCATCGCCGAAAATCTTTTTTATCGCGGACTGCTTGCCAGGGCTTTCTTCGATGCCGAAAAAGGCGCGCAGGAATTTGCCTATATCCCCGAAGACCTGTTTGAGATCATTGATGAAGTAACGAAAGAGGAAAGAGGCGGGAAGTCCACAGAACCTCTTGGCCGCCCCGCGACCCCGGTTGAAAAAGCATTTGAAATCCCGGGCTCAGATCACATATTAGACGATGCCACAACAGTGCTTGCGGCGCTGCGCCTAAATCTGGAGTCCAACGGCTTGCCGTTGGACAGGCAGGAGCAAGCTCCTGCACTCCAAAATTTATTGATAACAGCCAACCTTGTCAAGAAAGATATTCCCCAGGCCGAGAAAGTGAAATCTTTTCTTGAAGCCTCGCGCGTGGATGCGTTGAGAGCGCTCGTTGAAGCATGGCAATCCTCACAGGAGTTTGATGAACTGCGCTTAATTCCAACCATCATCTGTGAAGGCGAGTGGCTTCGCCAGAACCAGCCGCTCGTCACGCGTGAGTTTTTAATGGATCTGGTCAACTCCATCCCACACAACAAATGGTGGAGCATTCCCGCATTTGTGCGCGGGATAAAAGAAAAATTCCCTGATTATCAACGTCCTGCCGGTGACTATGATTCATGGTTCATCAAACGCACATCCGATGGACAATTTCTGCGTGGATTTGCGTATTGGGACCAAGTGGATGGCGCGCTGATCAAATATTTCATTCAGCTATTGCACTGGCTTGGCATGGCGGATTTGGCTTCGCCGGAAGAAGGGAAAGAAGCAACGGCATTTAGGATCAAGCCGAGAGTCGAAAGTCAGAAGCCAGACCTTCGAACTTCGACCTTCGACGGGAAGATTGTTGTCTCTTCAAACGGAAAAATCAAAATCTCTCGTTACTTTTCAAGAGCAGTACGTTATCAAATTTCCCGCTTCTGTGAATGGGATGATGGTGGTGAACGGCGTACCGAGACTAAAGAAGATGAGTATCAATATCATGTGTCAGCGCGTTCGTTGACGCAAGCCAAAGAGCAGGGATTGAAAGCCGAGCAGTTATTATCTTTACTGGTGAAGTATACAAATGGGAACGTCCCGCCTGCACTGGTAAAGGCGCTCAAACAATGGGATGCGCACGGCACTGAAGCCCGGGTGGAAAAACTGCTTGTGCTAAGGGTCAACAGGCCCGAGATTTTGGAGGAGATGCGCAAGTCCAAGGCAAGCAAATTCCTGGGCGAGATATTAAGTCCAACCGCGGTTATCATCAAGAGCGGAGCGGAATCCAAAGTATTGGCGGCGCTGGCAGAGTTGGGATTATTATCAGAAATCGAAATTTAAATGGATGTCATGGTTAAATCATGACATCCATTTTTTTATTCCATCGCTATAATAAAAACAAGGAGTTCAAAATGTCAAAACTGATTGGATCCAACAGGAAATTGAAGCACTGCAAAACGCAGGATTGTATAACCGCATCCGTACGATCGGCTCGCCGCAGGGCGCGTGGCTGGTGGTGGACGGTAAAAAGGTCTTGAACTTTTGCTCGAACAATTATTTGGGATTGGCGAATCATCCCGCGCTGGTGGCTGCCGCAAAAAAAGCGACAGATGAAATGGGGGTGGGACCCGCCGCTGTGCGCTCCATTGCGGGCACGATGACCCTGCACGTTGAACTTGAAAAACGACTCGCGCAATTCAAAGGCGTGGAAGCCGCGATCACTTTTCAATCGGGCTTCACGGCAAACTTGGCAACCATCCCTGCCTTGGTCGGAAAAGAAGACGTGATCTTCTCGGATCGATTGAACCACGCTTCGATCATTGACGGAGCTCGTTTGTCTGGCGCGAAAATCATTCCGTATGAACATAACGATGTGAAATCATTGGAAGAGCAGATCAATGTAAACCTCAGTCAATACCGCCGCGCGTTGATCGTGACCGACGGCGTGTTCAGCATGGACGGCGATATTGCGCCATTACCCGATATTTATGAAGTGGCGAAGAAGTACGATATTCTTTTGATGGTGGATGACGCGCACGGTGAAGGCGTACTCGGCAAAGGCGGGCGCGGCATTGTGGATCACTTCGGTCTGCACGGCAAAGTGGATGTGGAAGTCGGAACGATGTCGAAGGCATTTGGCGTGGTGGGGGGGATCGTCGCAGGCAAGGCAGTCATCATCGACTGGCTGCGTCAACGCGGACGCCCATTCCTGTTCTCATCGGCGGTAACTGTGCCAGATGCTGCGGCCTGTCTCGCGGCAGTGGATTTACTTGAAGACTCAACCCAACTGGTGGATAAACTTTGGGCGAACGCGAAATATTTCAAAGCAGAAATGAAGACGCTTGGATTCAATACGGGCGTGACTGAAACGCCCATCACTCCTGTCATGCTCGGTGAAGCTCCTCGCGCCAGCAGTTCAGCCGTGAGTTGTTTGATGCAGGTGTCTTCGCCATGTCGCTTGGATTCCCAACCGTGCCGCAGGGCAAGGCGAGAATTAGAGTCATGATCTCCGCCGCGCATGCGAAGGATGATCTGGATCAAGGCTTGGAAGCGTTTAAGAATGTAGGAAAGAAGCTGGGCGTGATCTAATAGCGTCTGATCTGAAAATTATGCGGATTGGCTGTCAAGATCGGTTGTGAAGATTCAGTTGTTTTTACAACCGTTAAGCCTGTACAAACTGCCGCCTGATCTTTGTTAAGGGTGTGGGGCAGTTTCTGGACTGCCCCACGATCATTTAATCACCGTTTTCACGCTTTGGACCTGCCACCCCAATATCCAGGCACGCTTCAACTTCATCCACTGATATTCCCGCATCCGCCCTGGAAGTTGAAGCGCACCCTATCCCCTTGTCCCCTATATAAAATGGAATCGAGAAATTGGATATTCCATTTATTCGCAAATTTGGCACTTTTTCCATTGTACGAATTCACTGCTCATGGTTCAATAGACAAGAAGTCCTAACGCATAGGCATTTGTACTGACTTGCTAATATGCATTGAATTGAGTCATTCTTTTTGTTACTCTATAGCCATCGATGCGGGAGCGTGAAGTATGAATAAAAAAATACGTGTGACCATACTGGATGATCATCAAAACATCATTGATGGTTATGTTTTTCGTTTAAGCGCAGATCCACAGATCGAGGTGGTGGCAACGATCGGTTTTGGGGAATTGCTCGAGCCGACCCTCGCAGAACACCCAACCGATGTGCTCTTGCTGGATTTAAGCGTACCGACCTCGGTTGAAAACCCGAATCCATATCCAGTCCTATACGCCATTCCCAAACTGCTTCAGGCCTATGCGGGGCTCAACATCCTTGTCATCAGCATGTTTGCGGAACGCGGATTGATCCGCGCGGTAATGGAAGCCGGGGCAAGTGGATATATATTGAAAGACGACCAGGCCACAGCAAGGGATCTGGGAAGCGTGGTCGTGTCCGTTGCCGGGGCAGCATCCACTTTAGCAAACAGGCGCATCAACTTTACGTCAAACATTTGTCAAAAGAAAGCAGTCTATTAACCGCCCGCCAACAGGAAGTGTTATCCCTGTGCGCGGCCTATCCTAACAACACAACCGCCCATTTGGCAAATATCATGAACGTAAGTAATTCCACTGTGCGCAACCTGCTTTCCAGCGCGTATCTAAAACTCGATGTAAACAATCGCGCCGCGGCCATCGCCGCGGCACAACAACAGGGATTGATCACTCCACCCCCGGCCATACACCTGAAACAGGATACTCGACCAAGGCAATCAGGGTTACTACGGCGGGGGTAATCTCCTCTTAATATTCAATCATCGAACGCCGAAATTTTTAAAGATAATTTTCACCGTACCCCACCTTCCGCAATTCGAAGAATGGGGATGTATTTTGTTTTACGCTATAATCGCAATGCTCCATTTTCACAACGTGCTGACCCAAAAATCTTTCGAAACAGGAGATCTGTCAGCGTACAGTTTATGGCTCTCTGCGGGTCATGCCGCAGATTGATACTTTCAAAGTGATTCTGACAAGCCCGAGTGTGCGAAGTAAAAAAATCCGAATATCCCCAAGGAGTGTAAAACATGGCAAAAGATAACAAAGAAAACATAGTTGATACCACCAAGCCTTCGTCCGGCCGCATCTATGACTATATTCTCGGCGGCAATCATAACTTTGAAGTGGACCGTCAGGCTGCCGATTACCTGCTCAGTCAAATGCCCTTTCTCACTAAAATTTGCCTCCTGCAGCGCTGGACACTGCGGGATATTGGCGTGGAATTGACTCAGCGGCGCGGCTATGATGTGATCATTGATTTTGCCTCGGGCCTGCCGACCAGTGATCATATTCATCCCAATGTTCCCAAGGGTACCACCGTCATTTATTCTGATTTCGATCCTGTGGTGGTTGAATATGCGCGGGACATCCTGCAGAACACACCCGATGTATATTTTTTTGAGGCCGACGCCCGGGAACCTGAAGAATTGCTCAACCGTCCTGAAGTATTGAAGATTCTGGGCGACCGCCGCAAAGTGGGGTTTGTGCTTTGGGGAGTGCCTGTTTTTTTACGCGACGAGGAAATGTCCCACTCATTGCGAGTCCTTTATGATTGGGCGGCTCCCGGCAGCTGCCTGGCTCTCAATGCGCAGGGCGTGGGGATTGATCCAAACAATCCTCTAGTAGTGGAACTTTTTGAAACTTATGCAAAGTTTGGACAGCCAGGCTATCACCGCACGCTTGAAAAATTCATCGGGTTATGCGGTGACTGGCGGCTTGATGATAAGGGGTTCATCTCTTTGCTGAACTGGCATGGTTTCGATCAATCAGAATTGGGGCAGGAGGAGGTTTCCATATGGGGGCCGTTAGGTCCTGGCTTTGGCGCATACCTGACCAAGTGAGCAGGACTTTCCCCTGGAATAGGCTCAGTGAACGATAAAAATCCTCCGCCGTTTGATGCCGCTGTGCTGGAGTCTCTCGCTTGCAAGGTGAAGGACAACCGCGCAGACCTGATCAGCCGCTACCAAAAAGCTTTGCGCGAAACCGTGTTTACCAACCGCGCTGCGATGCACCCGAGTCAATTGGCGCATATTGCCGCGAGAGAAGCGGATGCATTAATTTCTTCATTGCGCGATTCCCTGTCGTCCACGAAGGAGCAAGGCGCGGCATTGAGTGAAACAGGCTTGAGCAGGCAGTCGTTTTTTGGATTGCTGCAGGCGGCGTGGGAATTTTTTATCACACATTTTGAAAACGATTTCAGCACCCTGAATATCTACGCCGTATATCGCATCAAGGTGATTGAGGGTTACCTTGAAAGTCATGAAAAAAGACTTCTCCTCGAACAGGATGACATTCACAGAGCGTTTCAGATAGCCATGGATCACTCGGTGGCAAAGACCAGGGAAAGCGAGGAACGCTATCGCTCGCTCGTGGAGATCTCCCCGAATGCGGTTATGCTTCTGGACCTGAATGGCGATATCATCATGATGAACAAGGCCGGGGCGGAACTGTTCAAATACGAAACCATGCAGGAACTGACCGGCAGGAACATAGCTTCGTTCATCGTCCCCGACCAACAGGCAACAGCGCGAAATTCCTTTCGGGAACTAATTGAAAAATCCGTTGGAGGCAACGGGGAATTCCTTCTGGTCAGGAAGGACGGCACCTTTTTCGACGCGGAGCTTACCGGCGCAATGATCGTTGATGCGAATGGAAAAGCTCAATCCATCATGCTGTTGGGCAGGGACATCACTCTTCACAAACAGACCGAGCGTTTGCTGAATGAAAGAGTGATGGATGCGACAGCCGAACTGCGCAAGACGAGTGCGCGGCTCGATGAACTGGTCACACGCGGCCCCACCATCATTTATGCCGCCCGGCTTGAAGACGGTTACCCTACTTCCTTCATCACCGGGAATGTTTATGACCAGTTGGGCTATTCATCAGAACAGTTCACCAATGACCCCGATTTTCTATTAAATCATATTCATCCGCAGGATGCCGAGCGTATGTGGGTCAATATGGAAGACCTCTTCGATACCGGGCAGCTGGTCCTTGAGTACCGCTTCCGCCATCGGAACGGCAAATATCGCTGGATGAGGGACGCCCTGCACCTGATCCGCTCGCCCAATGGACAGCCGCTCGAAATTATCGGTTCATGGATCGACATCACCGACCGCAAACACGCGGAGGACGCATTGCTCATGGCGGAAGCGGATTACCGCGCCATCTTTGAAAAAGCGCCTCTCGGAATTTTTCGTTCCACTGTGGATGGGCGTTTCATAAAAGCAAATCAGGCGGCGGCAGAGATGTTTGGGTACGATTCCCCTGAAGAAATGATCCGTGAAATCAAATCGATTGATACACAGATATACACGGATACATCCAGGCGGCGGGAGTTTCAAAACCTGCTTGCTGAAAACAGCGAAGTGCAGAATTTTATCTCCCAGGACCGGCGCAGGGATGGCAGTGTAGTTTGGACTTCTGCGAATGCCCGCATCGTGAAGGACGAGCGAGGTGAAACCCTGTATTATGAAGGGTTTATCCAGGATGTCACTGAGCGCAAACAAATGGAAAACACTCTTCAACAACGGAAGGAAGAGTTGGAAATAAACAATATTCAGCAGGCGGAACGCCTGAGAAAGCTATATGAAGGAGATATCGAGCGGACCGAGAGGCGCCGCCTGCAACTCGCGCTGGACCTGCACGATGTTGTTCTCAATCAACTCGCCATCCTGCGTTTGAACACCGACGAAAGCCACGTCACCAAAAACTTTCAGGATGCCTACGATGAAGTGACAAGCCGCCTGCGCGAGATCATTACAGATTTGCGCCCGCCCATGTTAAGTTATGGATTGAAACCCGCCATTGAAGGCTTGGCCGACAATATCATGGATCAAAGCAAGGATACCGTGGATGTAGTGACAGACCTGCAGCTTGAAGGTGAAGCACGATACCCAGAGGATATCGAACGGCATCTCTTTCGGATCGTGCAGGAAGCCTGTGAGAATGCCCTGCACCACAGCCGCACCCTGCAGATCACCATCCTGGCGAAACTAACCCCGCAGCATATCTGGCTGCTGGTCGAAGACAACGGAATTGGTTTTCCGATCAGCGGGCGGATCGGAATGGATGATCTGCTGGTCAATAAACATTTTGGGCTGGTCGGAATGATGGAACGTGCATTGCTGATCGGCGCCATCATGGATATCACTTCCCTTCCAGACAAAGGAACACAGATCCAAATCGCATGGAACAACACTCCCAGGAAAAATTGACCAACCAAACCATGCCCACCCCCGAAGCGATTCTTAAATCGACATTTGGATACGACACCTTCAAGCCGTTACAGCGCGAGATCATTACCAATGTGCAGGCGCGGCGCGATACGCTGGTCATCATGCCCACAGGCGGCGGAAAATCGCTCACCTATCAGGTGCCCGCCCTGTTATTTGACGGGCTGACCGTGGTGGTCTCGCCGCTGATCGCGTTGATGAAGGATCAGGTCGAGCAGCTGCATGCGCTGGGTGTCTCTGCGGTCTTTTTGAACAGCTCGCTGTCTCCTGAAGAATATCAACAGAATATGGACGCTGTGAAAAGCGGACGCGCCAAACTGCTTTACGTGGCGCCCGAGACATTACTGACTCCCAGGATCTATTCGCTTCTTTCCTCGCTGAAACTTGACCTGCTTGCGATCGATGAGGCACACTGCATCTCGGAGTGGGGACACGACTTCCGCCCCGAGTATCGCCAGCTGGTGGATGTGCGCCGCAAGTTCCCGTCCGCGGTTTGTATGGCATTGACCGCCACCGCCACCCCGCGAGTCCGCGCAGATATTAAGTCTTCGCTTGGTTTTACGCAATCCAATGAATTTCTCGCCTCGTTCAACAGGGAAAATCTGTTCATTGAAGTGCTGCCCAAGCGCGACCCCATTGCGCAGACATTAAAGTTCCTCGAAAACTTCAAAGACCAATCGGGCATTATTTATTGCTTCTCGCGTAAACAAGTGGATGATCTCGCGGCGACACTGGCTCGCTATAAATATTCCGTCCGCCCGTATCACGCGGGGCTTGAAGATGTGGACCGCAGGCGGAATCAGGAAGCCTTCATCCGCGATGATGTCCAGATCATTGTGGCGACGATCGCCTTCGGCATGGGCATCAACAAACCGAATGTTCGCTTCGTGATCCATTTTGACCTGCCAAAAAGTATCGAAAATTATTATCAGGAGATCGGGCGCTGGACGTGATGGCTTGCCCGCGCATTGTTTATTGTTGTACAGCTATGGCGACGCAAGCAAGATCAGATATTTTATTGACCAAAAAGAAGACCCTGAGCGCAGCGCATCCTATCAACATTTGGATGCGATGACACGCTACGCAGAGGGGAGTTCCTGCCGCCGCAAGCCGTTGCTTTCTTATTTTGGGGATACATACACACAGGAAAATTGCGGCAATTGCGATAACTGCGGCATGGAAGAAAGCGACCTGGCCGACATCACCATCCCAGCCCAGAAATTTTTCTCGTGCGTCAAACGCAGCGGAGAACGATTCGGCGCGGCGCATGTGGTGGATATTTTGCTCGGCTCGGAAAATGAAAAGGTTCAGAAATACAATCATCATGAACTGTCCACGTATGGAATTGGAAAGGAATTAACCAAAAGCCAGTGGATGCACATCTCCCGTCAACTGGTGGAGAAAGGCTTGCTGAGTCAAGAGCCTGCCTATCGCGTGTTGTCGGTCACTGCCAAAGGGCTGGACATGCTCAAATCACGGGAGCAGGTGCGGGGTCAGATCAATGAAGCGCAGAAGAAGGAACGCGGAGCCAGGGTCAAATCATCCGAGTTCGAATATGACCGCTCGCTGTTCAGTCTGCTTCGAAATAAAAGAAAGGAACTGGCTGATAATGAAGGCGTTCCGCCGTATGTAATCTTCTCGGACAAGACATTGGTGGAGATGGCTGGGTATTTCCCGCAGTCACGTGAAAGCCTGCTGAACATTAGCGGCGTGGGAAAAGTGAAGAACGAAAGGTTTGGAAATGAATTTCTTGTGATCATCAAGGAATTTTGCAGATCGAACAAGATCGATGAAAAATATAAAACGCCGATGCGCGAGAAGAGCGACTCTGGACGAAGATATATGGAAGTGGGGGAGGCGTATAACTCGGGTGAGAGCCTTGAGAATTTAATGGCACGTTACGGCGTGACTGCGGATACGATCTTGAACCATCTGGCGCGGTTTATTCAAGCGGGGAATCCATTGCGTTCGGCAGAGGATCTGATCTCGCTTTCGAATCTCTCCCCTGACCAGCAAATGGCTGTTTTCAAAGCTTTCGATCAAACCGGCTCGGATATGCTCAAACCCGTCTATGATAAATTCAACGGCACAGTGAACTATGACGAGCTTCGGATCTTGCGGTTGTGCTATTTGTGCGAAGAAAGATAAAAGAGACATGTCGTTGCGGCGAAGCAATCTCCTTGTCGCTTGGAGATTGCTCACCGCACTGGCCGTGTAGCGCGGCGCAAGTGTCGGGCACACCTGCCCTGGCGGGCGGTGCCAGGGAAGAACAAGAGCGCCCTCGCAATAACATAAATATTTTAAGCATAGCGTAGATTTCATTATTGAACATGCGTGCTATAATATTTTTTGTCGGTTAGTCCCTTATCTTTTGTATGAAAGTTGGGCTGGCCGATTTGCCGACTAACGACCAATAGACCAGCGGACCCCCAACCCATGTCCTTCGCCCACTTACACGTCCACACGGAATACTCGCTACTCGACGGCTTCTCGAACATCAAGAAGCTGGTTAAACGCGTTAAAGAGCTGAATATGGAGCACGTCGCCATCACCGACCATGGCACGATGTTCGGGGTGATCGATTTTTACAAAGCAGCAAAAGCGGAGAATATCAAGCCGATCATCGGACTCGAAGCCTATATGGCCGCGCGCACGATGAAGGACAAGGATTCAAAGCTTGATCGTTCGTCCACGCACCTGCTTTTGCTTGCGGAGAATGAAACCGGCTACAGAAACCTTTTACAGATCGCCTCTGTGGCGCAGATGGAAGGCTTCTATTATTATCCGCGTATTGACCATGAATTCCTCGCCGCCCATGCGGAGGGATTGATCTGCACTTCGGGTTGTATGTCGGCGGAAATTCCGCGTGCGCTGCTGAACGAAAACCCCGATGAGGCCGTCAGAAAATGGGACTGGTATTCAGAGGTCTTTGGCCGCGACCGTTTTTTTGTTGAATTGCAGCAGCACAACATCAAAGAGATCACCGACCTAAATAAAAAGTTATTGAGTTTGGGCGCGCGTTACGAAGCGCGATATATCGCCACCAACGACGTGCATTACGTTAACCAGGCAGATGCGCGCTTGCAGGATATTCTGCTCGCGATCCAGACCAACTCCACGCTGAATGATCCCGACCGTATGAAGATGAGCGACGACTCGTATTATCTGCGCTCGCCTTTGGAAATGAGCAAGATCTTCTCTGAAGTTCCAGACGCGTTAAGCAATACCCTGCTCATCGCTGAACGCTGTAATGTGAATCTGGACTTCAAAGGCTATCACCTGCCGGAGTTCAATGTGCCGGAAGGATATACGCCGGAAACATATTTGCGCGCGCTCTGCCAGCAGGGAGCGCAGGTCAAATTCAAGGATGACGCGACCAGCTCAAAAGTCCAGGAAAGACTCGAATATGAATTAAGCGTCGTCCACACCATGGGATTCGACGCGTACTTCCTGATCGTGTGGGACCTATGCCGCTTCGCCCGTGAAAATGGAATTTGGTACAACGCACGCGGTTCTGCAGCTGGCTCGATCATCGCCTATACACTCGACATCACCAGAGTCGACCCGCTTGAACATGCCCTCATCTTTGAACGCTTCTTAAATCCCGGGCGCATTTCCATGCCCGATATTGATCTCGACTTCCGCGACGACCGCCGCTCTGAAATGCTCGAGTATTGCTCGAACAAATACGGTTCGGACAAGGTCGCGCAGATCATCACCTTCGGCACCATGGGCTCAAAAGCCGCCCTGCGTGACGTGGCGCGTGTGATGGAAATCCCGCTGCCCGAAATTGACAAGGTCGCCAAACTCGTGCCTTTCGTTTCAGGCCGTGCTACCACCATGAAGGACGCAATGGAAGTCGCAGATTTCAAAAAGATCTACGACAGCCAGCCGCACTTGCGCGAAGTAATTGATATTGCCGCGCGGATGGAAGGGACTGTCCGTAACGCTGGAACACACGCGGCGGGCGTGGTGATCTCAGATAAACCAATTATGGATTATCTGCCGCTTCACCGACCCACCTCCAATTCGGAAGAGACGCCCATCAAGTCGGTGACCCAGTTCGAAATGGGCATTCTCGATTCGCTGGGCATGTTGAAAGTGGATTTCCTCGGCCTGATCACATTGACCGTGATGGCGCGCGCCTGTGACATGATCGAAAAACGCCACGGCATCAAACTTGACCTGAACAATATTCCGATTGATGATCCCAAGTCATTTGAACTTATGGGTAACGGACAAACCGCGGGTGTCTTCCAGGTCGAAGGCGGAGGCATGACGCGCTGGCTCGTGCAGATGAAGCCCAAGAATCTCGATAACATCATCGCGATGGTGGCGTTGTACCGTCCGGGTCCGATGGCATTCATTCCCGATTACATCTCACGCATGCACGGCGAATCAGAAGTTGAATATCGCCACCCGGACATGGCTCCGATCTTTCAGGATACATATGGCATTCCTGTCTATCAGGAGCAACTCATGCGCGCCGCCGTGGAACTTGCGGGCTACACCCCATCTGAATCAGATGAGCTGCGCAAGGCGATCTCCAAAAAGAAAAAAGAAGATATTGACAAGCATCGCGCCAAGTTCGTGAAAGGCGCGGTTGAAAAAGGCATGGACCAATCCATCGCAGATGCGATCTACATGGATTGGGAGGAGTTCGCGCGTTACGGCTTCAACAAATCCCACGCGGCTGATTACGGTGTGATCGCTGTCCAAACCGCATATCTAAAATCAACTTATACCGCCGAGTACATGACGGCTTTGCTTTCCGCTAATGCAGGCATCACTGAAAAGGTTGCCTTCTATGTGGCAGATGCGCGCAATATGGGCGTGCCAGTCCTGGCTCCAGATGTCGCCGCCTCAGGCTGGGATTTTCAGATCGAAGATGTGGACGGCAAACCGTCCATCCGCTTTGGTTTGGGCGCGATCAAGAATGTTAATCAAGGCGCTGTGGAAGCGATCATCGAAGCCCGCAAGGAAAGTAAGTTCATCGACCTCAACGATTTCGCGCGCCGCGTGGACCTGCGTACCGTTGGCAAACGTTCGCTTGAGTGTCTGATCAAGGTTGGCGCGCTCGACCAATTTGGGAATCGCCCGGCCATGCTCGCTTCGCTGGATCGCATTATCGCCATCAGCGCCAATCATTTCCGCGCGGCTGACGCGGGGCAAATGAGTCTCTTTGGCGCGGCTACCGGCATCGTGGAGGAGATCCACCTGCCCGAAGTGAAGAACGTAGACAAGCGCGAGATGCTCAACTGGGAGCGCGAGCTTATCGGCTTGTACATCACCGATCACCCGCTTAACGAATATCAATCCACCCTTGCACAGATCGTCAGCTATTTTTCAGCGCAGCTGCCCGAAGCCAACCATGAAGAGAAGGTCCGTGTCGCGGGTCTCATCACGGTTGTCCGCCCGTACACAACGAAAACGGGCAAGCCGATGGGATTTGTCACCATCGAAGATATTCAGGGAAATATTGAACTTGTGCTTTTTCCGAAGACGTGGGAAAAGTTCCGCGACATACTCAGCATAGGTCAGATCGTGATCGTGGAAGGCAAGGTGGATAACGGCAACCCGCCGCCCAAGATCCTTGTGGACGAGATCAGGACTGAAATTAAGATGACTTCTGCGGTAGTGGATGAACTGCCGGAGATGCCGCCTGCGCCCTACGCCGAGCCCGCGCCTCTTCATTACAAATCAACTGCTCCTGCCCAAAAGACAAGCCAGCCCTCGAAACAGAATCCAGCGAAGCCCGCAGCTGCGGCTGGTCAGCCTGTCAACAAACTGCACGTTGCTGCTGAATCCGCTCCAGTGTACGCCCCAATATTATCCCCAAAAAATCCTGGGGAATTTGTAGATAACAAAGAGGGCGATGACATGCCTCCGCCGCCAGATAACTTCCCCGACGGCTGGGATATGGAATGGCAGCCGTCCTTTGATGAGGCAGCCATGGCGTCCAAGCCTGCGCCGAAATTCAAGAAGGACGAGCCCATCACTCCGCCGCGCGTAGTAGTTGCGCCAGTTTTGGTGGACGCTGTCCCTGAGCTTCAGCCCCAGCCGCTTGCCGAGGTATTGGCTTTTACACAAGTACCCTCGTTATATGTCCCGCTCGCAAAAGAAGAGGCTGCCCACCCGCCGAAGCAGATCACGGTCATTTTGCGCCAATCAGCGGACAAGGAACGCGATAAACGCCGCATTAAAACACTGCACGGCACGCTGATCTCCTTCCACGGCAGGGATAAATTCTCGTTCCAAATATTTGAGAACGGCAAAAGCCATTTGATCGATTTCCCCAGCGAGACCACGCGCGTCAGTCCGGAGTTGTTCTCGCGCTTGCATAAATTGCTGGGCGAGGAAGCCTGGCATGTGGAAGAGATCACGTTTCAGTAGCAACGAAAGTTCCCGCACTATACAAAACTCAACACTTTATTAACCGTATGCAACGATGTTTTAGATAAAAAAACTCGCCCAAAGTTTTCCTTTGCGGGCGAGTTTTTCTGAATGGCGCACCTGGTCAAATCTCAGAAATATTGTTCTCAAATGAGAACAGAAAAGTCACTCTATGAATGACTGGAGCCGCCAGGGTTTGTGACGCCACCCAAATTTATTCTACAACTTTTATATTTGAATTTCAAGTTTTTAAAAGTAACGGCCATCTCAAAAACGCTGTCACCTTGATCTTTTTAACCCAGTACCAAAAGCTATGAATACCGCCAAGTTGTGCCATCCTTGCTGTCTTCGATGGTGACGTTAAGTTCCTTCAGTTTGTCGCGGATCTGGTCGGAGAGCGCCCATAGCTTCTGCTTGCGCACTTCCGCACGGACTTCGATCAGCAGGTTAATGAAAGCGTCCGCATCACCGGAGCCTTGTTTCTCTTCGATCTTGAGTCCGAGCACGCCCGATAATTCACGGAAGATGGCCTGGGCAGATTTAAGTTGTTCATCAGTCGCGCCGCTGTCACGCGCGTTGTTAATGATCTTGCTCAGTTCGAACAAGGCAGCGACTGCGCCTGCTGTGTTGAAGTCGCTGTCCATGGCTTCGATGAAATTGGCTTTGGCGGTCTCGGCAGTGGAGGCGATGGCGGAAACTGATTCAGGGCTGAGTCCGCTGGCGGATGGGGCGGCAGGTCGCAGGGCGGATTTGAGGCGCTCGACATTTTTCTGCGCTGCGTCCAATGTCTCATCATTGAAAAGCAGGGGCGAGCGATAGGTCCCGTTCAAGACCAGCATGCGCATCACATCCGCTTCACGTTTGGATAGGAATTCCTTGATGCTGATGATGTTGCCGAGCGACTTGGACATCTTCTCGCCGCCGAGCTGGAGCATGCCGTTATGCACCCAGTAGCGTGAGAATTCCTTGCCTGTGTAGCATTCGCTTTGGGCGATCTCGTTCTCGTGATGCGGGAAGATCAGGTCGTTGCCGCCGCCGTGGATGTCGATCTGTTCGCCGAGTTCGGCGAGGTTCATGGCCGAGCATTCGATGTGCCAGCCCGGGCGGCCTTTGCCCCAGGGACTGTCCCACGAAATTTCGCCTTCCTTGGCGGCTTTCCAGAGCGCGAAGTCCATTGGGTGGGTTTTGGCTTCTTCCACTTCGATGCGTGAGCCTGCCTGCATGTCATCCAGTTTGCGGCCTGAGAGTCGGCCATAATCGTCGTCACTGGTGACGCTGAAATATACATCGCCATTGGTTGCGGCGTAGGCATGTCCCTTTTGGATGAGACCCTGAATGAATTCGATGATGTGCGGCATGGTCTTGCTGACCTGCGGATTGGATGTGGCGGGCATGACGTTCAGACTCTTAAGGTCGGCTGCGTAGTCTGCGATGTAACGCGCTGAAAGTTTGAGCGGGTCTTCGCCTAACTGTTTGGCGCGGTTGATGATCTTGTCGTCCACGTCTGTGTAGTTCATGACGTGTTTGACGGTGTAGCCGCGATATTCAAGATAGCGGCGGATGATGTCAAAGACCAGCGCCGACATGGCGTGGCCGACATGCGCGTCGTTGTAAACGGTGACACCGCAGACGTACATTTTGACGAGATTGGGTTCGAGGGTTTGAAATTCTTCGGTCTTGCGGGTCAGGGTGTTATAGATTTTTAGCATGGGTTCTCTTTTAAATTGTGTCTGAGTGTCAATGGTATCGAAGTGTCGTTCTATTTTAACCTACGGTATGATGCGATGACGATTATAAAACAAAACAGGACGCAACTTATACGCCCTGTTCACTGACATTGTCCCCGTATGGGGATTACTGATCACTTTTTACTTCTCACTATCCACTGATCTTATCTCTTCTTCTTCGCCACAGCATCTTCATCCACGCGGCCAAAGATCATGCGGCCTGCGGCGGTCTGCAATACTTTAGTGATGTTCACATCCATGTACTCGCCAATGTATTCCTTGCCATTTTCAACGACCACCATGGTGCCGTCTTCCATATAGCCCACACCCTGACTATGTTCCTTGCCTTCCTGCATGATGTTGATGCGTAAGGCTTCACCTGGCAGAACAACCGATTTGACCGCGTTCGCCAGCTCGTTGATGTTGAGCACGGTCACACCTTGAAGCTCGGCGATGCGGTTAAGGTTATAGTCATTTGTCAATACTGGGCTTTTGAGCTGTTTGCCCAATACGATCAGTTTGTCGTCCACTTCGCGCACCCGTCCACTGTTAATATCTGAGATGCGGACGAGGATGTTTGGGAGTTTTTGTAATTCGGCCAGCACTTCCATGCCGCGGCGTCCGCGCTGGCGGCGCATACCGTCAGGGGAATCTGCTATATATTGGAGCTCGTTCAGTACAAAGCGGGGAATAAGAAGCGTGCCGGGTAAAAATCCAGTCTTTGCGATGTCTGCCACACGCCCGTCAATGATGACGCTGGTATCCAGCAGGATGTTTCGGAGTTAAGATTTGTCCATGCGGATGAGGACCCGCCTTCGCTGCGTCCGTTTAATGCGCTGAGTAATCCCATATTGTCACCCTGCCGCATTTCGAAGAGTGAAATGCCCAGATAGGAAAAATCAGAACTCCCAGGAATGGTAATATCTCGCCCAAAGGTTTGGGCAGGAGCGACAGCGGAAAAGCCAGCAGTGCCGCTGTCAGCAGGCCCACGATCAAGCCCAGCAATCCCGCAAACAGGCCTTCGGCTGACATCCTTCCAAGCAGGGAACGCATAGCCAGTGCCGGCGGTAGTGACGTATGGCGTGAATAACAGTCCGCTTAATGCGCCAAGCAGGGCGAACCCTAATGAGTAGCCAACAATTTGATCTGGAATGGAATTTGCTGCAAAATCGTATCCCCAGTACCCCCCGACGCCACCCATAACAAGCATACCAATAATACGGATAATAAAATCAAAACTCATAATAACTCCTTTGTAATAAATATGAAAAAAATATAATAAATGATAATAGCACGGGCAGTAACGCTCGTCAATTGTATCAAAGGAATTCTTATATTGTTGTTATAATGCGTGGTAGTGAACCACCCAGTATGTTTTATCAAATACCCAGAACCGCAAATAGTGGATGATTTTAATTTAGAAGCCCAGCCATGCCCCTAATAGACACCCTTAACCGCCCTCTGCGCGACCTTCGGATCTCCGTCACCGACCGTTGTAATTTCCGCTGTGTATATTGCATGCCAAAGGAGATCTTCGGACCCGACCATCAATTCCTGCACCGTGACCAGATTCTGACCTTTGAAGAGATTACGCGCCTGGCTCGTCTTTTTGCAGCGCACGGCGTCCGCAAGATCAGGCTGACCGGCGGTGAACCGCTTGTCCGCAAAGACCTGCCGGACTTGATCTCGATGCTGGCGGAGATCCCTGATCTCGATCTGACCCTGACCACGAACGGGTCGCTGCTTCCCAAACATGCGCGAGCCTTGAAGGATGCCGGGCTTAAGCGGGTCACTGTCAGTTTGGACTCGCTCGATAATGCAATCTTCAAATCCATGAACGATGTGGATTTCCCAGTGGAGAAAGTCATCGAAGGCATGGAGGCCGCCGCCGCCGTGGGGCTGGCCCCAATCAAGGTCAACATGGTGGTCAAACGCGGGCTGAACGAATCCAGCATTTTGCCGATGGCGCGTTTCTTCCGTGAGAAGGGCTATATTCTGCGCTTCATCGAGTATATGGATGTCGGTCATACCAACGGCTGGCGAATGGACGATGTCGTCTCTGCCGCGGAAATCGTCAAATTGATCGACCCCGGAACCGCTGCTCCCGAACCCGTCTCCCCGAACTATCAGGGAGAAGTAGCCGGGCGCTGGCGCTACAAGGATGGCAAAGGCGAAGTCGGCATGATCGCTTCAGTGACACAGGCATTTTGCCGCGACTGTAACCGCGCCCGCATCTCCGCCGAGGGAAAACTATACACATGCCTGTTCGCCGTCAAAGGACATGATTTTCGCGACCTGATCCGTAACGGTGCGACAGATGAAGATATTTCAAAATTCATTTCGAAAGTATGGAGCGGACAAGATGACCGCTATTCAGAACTGGGATCCGGAGAACACCATCTCACTAACAAAGTTGAGATGTCGCACTGGCGGTTGATCTCCCAAAAATGATCTCCAAATCCAGAGGCGCATTTGATTTCATCCAATTCCATTAAGGCAGTCCTTTTGATCTTGACGGCACACTCCCATCACATCCCCGCCGGTGGGGATGTTTTTGTGGAATTCACCAGAAGCATCGGGGATTGCGTATTTCAGAAGAGGACCGCGTCCGCTCTGGAACATTGGGTGCATCATTACTTTGCCCATTCGCTTGCAATCCAGGCGGATGGTCAATTATTCCCGGATGATCAACAGTTTCTGGGTCAATTTTACAAAACGACGCCTGGTGGCAATGGGTGTTCCCACCGCGCAAGCCATTGATCTCGCATCGCAGGCATCCGCATATATGGAAGAATACTACAAGCCTACAGTCCATATTCCCGCAGATGCCTTTCCGCTTTTACAGTTCTTGAAAGACTCGGGCTATGTGCTTGGTTTGGTCTCGAACCGCGACGACCCGTATTATGATGAAACCGAAAATATGAAACTCGATCTGGTATTTTAAATCTATCCTCGCGGGTGGAGAGGTAAAACGCCTTCAAGCCCGACAGTCTTATTTTGACCACGCCCTGAAGCTGGCAGAACGTCCGCATCGGAGAGATAATGTATATCGGCGATAATTATTTCGCGGATGCCGAAAATAGTTTGGCCAGCGCCGCGTCGCGCGGGACTGATACCCGTCCTCTATGACCCGGGCCAGTCCCTTCCTGACGCAGACTGCGC
>NZ_JADJSO010000007.1:0-51803 GCF_016711665.1 Candidatus Villigracilis saccharophilus | reverse complement strand
TTAGTGAGATTTATTCCATCAATCAGCCCGCGTCTACCAGCTTTGGAACGATCAGTTTCGCCGGCAGACGACCTGATCGGTCTAACCTCGAAGATCTGGCTGGCGTGACCCCATGTATCCAAAACCTGGTAATGGCTGATAGTGTCAGATCCGGCTCACCGTGGCGTTGATCAATCGGAGTACCGCTCCTGTGACCATCGCACCAGATGCACCAGTTTCGTTTGGTTTCTCCCCAAAGCAAGGATGCGATCCTGCTCCGCCGCAACCATTCGTAGCGGTGAATTGAGGCCGCTCGAATATTCATGTCACTTTGAGTTTTGTTTTTGTGCCGCGCGATGGCGCAAGCTACACCTTCAATATCTGGACCCAAAAGCGAGCAGATCGTACAGATAGATCCAGGCGGTGTGGATGTTGTATCTGAAGAAGCAAGAAAGACGTTTCGATCGATCGGTTAAATTATTTTTTTGATGACTTGTTGGGAAAATATGAAATTAATTCCTACTTCCAAAAAATTTCTACTCGCTTTTTTGATCGCCTACGGTGGCGTTTTCTTATGGCTTAACGTATGGCATCGGATCGGGCATAGCTATGGAATGATGGGCTCTGAACCCATGCTGTCATGGCTCATGGGACAGTTATTATCCTGCTTCCAGTCTTGTTGGCGGTCTTGATCGGCACCGCTGCCGCGCAATGGTTGGGCAGGTTGTCCAACGGCGGGATGCCGCCGCTGGCACAAACTCGCTCTCGGTTGTGTTTGTGGGCGTTTTGTCCGCACTGGCTGTGGTTATGATCGAAAGCAATCCCAGCCTGCGGATCAGCCTTGGAAATGATTTCGCGCTTGGGGTCAGCATTTGCCGAACCATTAACCCCACCAGCTTTCAAATAGTGGATTCATTGTTCCGCAATTTTTTTCAGATTTTCAAGTTGCCCGTTTTATGTAATGCTGAAAGACGGCGTCAGCCTGTTTGCCGCCGCTATGGGGATCACGGTTTGATGCTCTCACTTCGAGCGAGATCGAAAAAATATTTGAGAGCAATGCGGAAGTAAAAACGGTCAAGGTGTCGGCTTCCGCTTCCATAAAAAATGTCAGAATTCTTCCTTCCGCTGTTGTTATATTTTCCATCATCATTGTTTTTGGCGGAAATTTATGATTAACCATATTCAATGCCGCAAGCGGCTGTACCGGCTGCAGTCTGCGGGTATGAACTGCCTCTGGTCATTTTGGCTGTTTTTTATCGCGCTGCGTACTTCCCGGCTGTTGCTTGGATCGTTATGACGAAACTACTTCCAAATTATTGGGAAGCGCGCTCGTTATCCATTGGGGCTTTGATCGGCATTGTTGCTTTAGGCTTGAGCGACGATCTTAAATATCTGGTCGGTACGCATCATCAGATCGGCGACAGGGGAATTATCCCAGCTCGGTCATTGGGGATGCCAATCGTTGCTTTCATGCTATAAATCTTGCGCTTCTCGGATTCGTTTATTTTCTTTTAAAAGGCGGCCTTTGGCCAGTTCAGCCCCACAGCATCTGCCATGGCAGGTTCCATACGCAAAGTTGGGACGTCAATTCACCCTCTCTCAGCCTTGCTGTTGTAATGATCCCGTCACTTCTCGGTTTGGCAAATGGCGCTTCGAGTTTTCGCTGCCCGTTCGTGTACTCCGCCGGGAGCGCCCCAGTAAGAACTTAATGTCTCGGCAATTGAGTGTCACCATGCGGCTTGGATCGTTTTGAGTTCACGATCCGAACGCGCACATGTATGTGCTCGACAGCGTTGCATCCCTGCGGTGCGTGCCCAGGCGCTTTGGGACCAAATGGACTTTCGATCGGCTTGCGCTGATGACCGATTCAGCCGCTGGCGATCCGCGCCAACTATGGGCGATTGTGTTGGTATTAATTTCACCAATAATGCCAGCGCCATGGTCGGTTCTGCAACCACGACCAATATATATGGCATGCACATTGATGGTCTGGCTTTTTCAGACCGACTCTTCAGGCGATGCCATCGGCAACAACCTCGTCGGCTGTTGCAAATGGCGGAACCATCACCCTATACCTATTGGATTCCTACCCAGCCCCCACCCTCGAGGGAGCGCACTATATTCATCCAGGACCGGGCAATCGCCAGGCCGTAGCGCACGGATTATTCGGCACATTCAATGTAGAACCGCCCGCCTCCATCTATCTCAACCCGACCACCGCAGCCTCAGCTATCCGGCTGGGAAGCGGACATTATTCCGGGAACGGCAGGGCAACTCGTGAGAATGTTCAGGTCTATCACGAGATCGGCAATGAAAATGACACCAACGTCCCGGTCGATATTACCGGCGGGACGCTGCCAATCATTGATCCTCTTACACATGCCTACCGTCCTGGTTCCCGCGCCATCAACTATCGCTCCGAACCTTTCATGGATCGTCTTGAGTATGCTCCCGAACAAAATCTGTCGTGTATGGTTCTATACTTTTGGCGATAAGACCAACGTCATCCCGTGTGGATATTTGGGCGACCCGACCAAGATCCGCCTGGTACATGGCGGCAGCCGAAGTATTCCATGTGTTCCATCTGCATGGCGGCGGTGTCCGCTGGCGTTTCAATCCTCCGGCGGACCCCATTATGATTATGGTCATACAGGTATCAAAAGTGGCCGGTTGATATCGAATCTCAATCGGCGCGCCTTGATTCTGCAATCCATGGGACCCGGCGAAGCGTTCAATCTGGAGATCGAAAATGGCGCGGGCGGCGGACAAATTAGGCGCAGGCGAATTCTCTTCCACCGCCATTGCCCATCACTATTTTGGCGGGATGTGGGGTTACTGGCGCGTGTTCGATACCCTGCGGCCTGACCTTGTGCCATTACCTGACCGAACCCGATGCCTGGCTGTTGATCTGTCGGGACTGATCGGCAGACCCATTAACGGTCAAACGATCAATGCTCGAAATCTCGATGCCTGGATCCGCCCGCAGCTCCCGACACAGGGCGTGACCAAGGATATTAACGTGCTTACGGGAGATACAGCCGATCATGACGCCTCCGTCTGGGATTGGACGGTTGATCCCGGGGACCGGCTGTATCTGGCGAACCGGATGGTTTATATACCATTCCAAGCGGACCACTGCTGGGTGACCCCGGCCGATTATGCCAATGTCGTGCCCGGCCGTCCCTCTGCGTTGATCGTTGATCAGCAGATATCCATGAATGGAGTTGACTTTAATAGCGGCGGTTATATTGGCGACAGACCAAAGATCCTGTTCAATCCGGACACGGGACGTCCAGCCTTCCCATTGCTGCGTCCGCACATTGGCAAACGCCCGCCTTTCTCTCCGAATGGTCACTCAGGAGCTCCATATCTTGGTGAGTTGGGAAACGCAGCTCCCGTACCTGTCATCCCGTTTGGCTCGACCAGTACAGAACCCATTGATCCGTGGGCGAATCGCTCTGATGCGATCTGTCCGGTCTGGCGCGGCGTTGCAAACCTTTAACATTGTCGGTATAGGAGTGCCGATCCAGATCACCAAGGCCGGCCAAACTGACTTGGGCGGGGCTCTCTTTGCTCTGGCTGAAGATAAAGATAACATGTATGCGGATATGGACCTGCGTGAATTGCTTGCCATTCGCGGGAACATCGGCGACTGTCTTGCGGTAACCTATGTGAGCGAACTCACGGATGGCGGCAATGAAGTTCCGTTCTCCAAATCCAACATTCATATCCACCATGTGCAATTTGATACGCAGGCATCTGATGGTGTGATCTCGGGTTTTTCGTTTGAGCAGTCCGTCCGCCCGTATAAGATCGTTGACCCGCAGTTGACCGATGCGGTAAATCCAGGTGATACAGTTTTGGCGCTAACCAATGTGACCAAGTTCCAGCCCGGTGTTTGGATCGGTATAGGTCTGGGCACGGATGGGATTGAGATCCGTCAGATCACTTCGATCAATACGCTGGCCTCAACCGTGACAATTAGTCAGCCGGTTAATAATTCCCATTCCATTAATGAATGGGCTGGCACAGAGTTCGTTCAATATCCCTGGCTTCCGCATGTCGAACTCGATAATGTATTCTTCCACGACCATGTCAACGGTGTTCATGGCTGGAGTCACGGCATGGTTGGACAGTTGGTGATCGAGCCTGAAGGCTCCACGTACCATGATCCAGTCACTGGTGCGCAGATCAAATCCGGCGCGATCGCGGATATTCATACGAATAATCCTTTGATCCCGGGCGTGATTGACGGCAGTTTCCGTGAGTTCGTGCTGTGGACGATCAACGATCACACACCGGTTGAGGCAACGCTTAACCTGCGCGCCGAGCCCTGGGCGGACCGCAGTCTCGACCCAGCCTTAAGGTTTAGTTCCAATAGTCCGCAGGGAGATCCGTTCACACCGATATTCCGCGCCTACGCCGGCGACCCGGTTGTGATCCGAAATATCAATGTTGGACAGGGTACCAATGTTTTGCGAATTGAAGGACATCGCACCTTCTGGGAGCCGCGCTTTACCAATGCCCTGGGTATCTCTTCCAGCCCGATCGATGCAATCCATTCGACTGTGTCTGAAAAATACACATTGGTTCTGGAAGGCGGTGCAGGCGGACCGAATCATATTCCCGGCGATTACATCTATCATGACGGGGAGAACCGCCGCTTTCCAAAGCGGGGCATGGGGCATTCTCCGCGTGCTACCCAGCGCGGTGGGGAACCTCCAGCCATTACCAGGTCTTGGCAGTATTCCCGCTCCAAAAGCGATCTGCCCCATTGGCGCGCCGCTCCATAACTTTAACATCAGCGCGGTTGAGTTGCCCACTACGGCGGCTGGCGGCGGTGACAAGGGTCGCTTGGCTGCCTTTGTCCCAACAACCGATGTCGCTGCTGTTTTGAATAAAACCAAGTTCCCTGAACCTCTGGTCCTGCACGTGGCAGCCGGGGAGTGCGTGAACGTAACCCTTACCAATCAACGCGCCACAGCCAGGGCATCATTCCACCTTGGCGGTTTACTGCGGGATATGAATTCCAGTGGTATTAACATTGGCTTTAACTCCGATCAAACCATGGCCCCGGGACAGACCCGCACCTACACTTATTATGCCGATACGCATAAACTTGAAAGTGTCATGATCTCTGATTTTGGCGGCGATAATTCCGGTTTTGACGGCCTGTATGGCGCCATGGTTGTCGCTCCGGCCGGCGCCACCTTTAAGAATTCCAACGGCTTCCTGACGGATAAGGGCGCGCTAGTTGACGTCTTCGTGCCCGGTCAGCCTCCCTACCGCGACTTTACCCTCATCCTGGCAGATCAGGACCCGGTCATTGGCCAGAATGAGATGCCTTATCCGGAAGATGTGAGCGGGCCCGCGCTGATCAATTATCGTCAGGTCCTGGGCCGTGTTGATAACGCGGATATGTTCAGCTCGTTAGTGAATGGAGACCCAACCACCCCCATCTTGAAGGCTTATGCCGGCGACCCGGTCAAGGTGCATGTTCTTGGCGCGCCAGGCAGTGAGCAGTTGCATGTCTTCAACTTGGGCGGTATGTCCTGGCCCGGTGATATGTACATCTACAACTCGAGTCAGTGGCAGAGCCGCGCGGTCGGTCCATGGGAAAAGATCGATATTAAAGTATCCGGCGGTGCTGGCGGCGTATCACAAGCGCCGGGTGATTACTTCTACGGCGATATTCGCCGCCCATTTACCCAGGCCGGCATGTGGGGCATCTTCAGGGTATTGCCCAATACATGTTCCACTGGCGGGGTGGCGGGAACGAGGTGTCTTATTCAGACTCCGCCCCCGAGCGTGACCAGTATCAGCCCGTCCACTGGACCGGTTGCCGGCGGCACATCGGTCACCATCAATGGATTCAATTTCAGCACGACCGGCACGGTCATTAAGTTTGGTGCGAATGCCGCGACGAATGTTTCCTGCACCAGCACTACAAGATGTGTCGCTACCAGCCCGGCTGGAACTGGTGTAGTTGATGTGACTGTGAATGTTTATGGGCAGGTCAGCGCTGTCAATAGCAATGATAGATTTACTTATGTGTCGCCTGTGCCTTCAGTGACCGGAATTACCCCCAACTCCGGCTCTGCAAATGGCGGCACAGTTGTTGCGATCTCGGGTACAAATTTTGATATAACACCCGGGGCAACCACCATTACATTCGGCGGCGATGCCGCCACGAACGTATCTTGCAGCAGTCTCACACTTTGTTCCGCCGAAACTCCATCCGCTTCTGTCGGTATTGTGGATGTGATCGTAACTGTTGCTGGTCAATCCAGCACTGCAAGTGTGGCTGATGAGTTCACTTATCTGGACACAACGCCGCCAACTGTAGTCTCGAGTACCCGCCTTAACGCTGACCCAACAGCGCTTGGCTCGGTCAGTTTTATTGTCACCTTCTCTGAGGCAGTAACTGGTGTTGATGAATTGGACTTCAATTTGAATCCCACAGTCACCGGCGCTTCGGTCACCAGCGTGACTGGGACAGGCGCAACCCGCACTGTTACTGTGAATACCGGAACTGGCAGTGGTACGCTGCGTTTGGACGTAACGGATGATGATAGCATTCTTGACTCGGGTGGCAATCTGTTGGGTGGGACAAATGTCGGTAACGGTAATTTTACCTCTGGTGAAAGTTATACGATCGATAAGGATGCTCCATCAGTAGTGTCGAGTGTGCGGATCAACCCGGTGACAGAGAACACGAACCAAGCCACAATTAGTTTCCAGGTTACCTTCTCAGAAGCGGTGACAAGTGTAGATTCTGCAGATTTCAGCTTGACTACTTCGGGAAGCATTGCTGGAGCTTCAGTCACCAGCGTGACAGGAACCGGGTCAATCTATACGATTGGTGTAAATAGCGGCACAGGTAATGGCACAATCCGATTGGATATTCTTAACACTGCAGCCATCGATGATGTGGTCGGAAATGCATTGGTCGGTCCGTATATTGCAGGCCAGGCCTTTACAATTGATAAGACCATTCCCTCAGTGACATCGATTGGGCGTGTTAATCTGAGCACCACCAACTTAAACTCAGTTGTATATACAGTGACGTTCTCAGAGTCGGTTGTGAATGTTGGGGGCGCAGATTTTGTTCTGACAACCAGCGGAGTTACGGGCGCTTCGATCTTTGGCGTGAGCGGCACAGGTACTACCCGTAATGTGACCGTGCTCACGGGCACTGGCAACGGCACGATCCGATTGGATGTTCGCAGCACAGCGACCATCAACGATGTGGTCGGCAATGCCTTTGTGGGTCCATACACCGCTGGTCCGTTATACGATGTGGATAAGACCATTCCCACTGTGACCTCGATCACGTGGGCGAATGCCAACCCGACGAATAGAAATTCGGTTGTATATACAGTAACGTTCTCTGAGGCGGTTCTGAATGCGGGTAGTTTGGATTTCATTCTGACGACTGGTGGCGGAGTGACAGGTGCTTCGATCTTCGGAGTGAGCGGCACAGGCACGACCCGGTCTGTGACGGTCCTCACGGGTACAGGCAATGGCACAATTCGATTGGATGTTCGTAACACCGCGACCATCAATGATGTGGCCGGTAATGCATTGGTCGGTCCGTATACTGCCGGACAGGTATTTGATGTGGATAAGACCATACCCACGGTGATGTCGATCACTCGCGTCAATCCAGGCACAACTAATCTGAATGCGGTTGTATATACAGTCACGTTCTCCGAGGCGGTTCTGAATGCGGGTAGTTTGGATTTCATTCTGACGACTGGGGGCGGAGTGACAGGTGCTTCGATCTTCGGAGTGAGCGGCACAGGCACGACCCGGTCTGTGACGGTTCTCACGGGCACAGGCAATGGCACGATTCGATTGGATGTGCGTAACACCGCGACCATCAATGATGTGGCCGGCAATGCCCTGGTGGGTCCGTATACAGCTGGTCAGGTGTTTGATGTGGATAAGACCATACCCACGGTGACGTCGATCACTCGCGTCAATCCAGGCACAACCAATCTGAATGCGGTTGTGTACACAGTCACGTTCTCCGAGGCGGTTTTGAATGCGGGTGGTTTGGATTTCATTCTGACGACTGGGGTGGAGTGACAGGTGCCTCGATCTTTGGTGTGAGCGGCACAGGTACGACGCGTAGTGTGACGGTCCTGACGGGCACAGGCAGCGGCACAATCCGATTGGATGTGCGTAACACCGCGACCATCAATGATGCGGCTGGCAATGCTGTGGTCGGTCCGTATATTGGAGGAGAGACCTACACAATAGTCAAACCTTAATAGTCTTGTAATAAGGGTAGTCCAAAAGAACAACAGATAACTAAAAAATAAGTCCAAATGTGCAAAAAACTGGCGGAGATCATCCCGCCAGTTTTCGCATGTTAAGCGCAATGCACACCAAGCCCTCACTCTCTATTCACTTTTTTAAGGTCAATAATGGATAACAAAAGTATGTCATGCTGAGGGGTGGTTTTCCCTGCACAGAACGCAGGGCGGTGTGCCATGAATCATCTTTACCAAGCCATATCCCAGACCTTCACCTGCACTGCAACACACCTGCCCTGGCGGGCGGTGCCAGGGAACGCAGCGCGGTGCAAGTGTCGGTCGATGAAAACCGCTCGTTCTGGGCGGCAAGATGGTGGTTTTTGCCCATCTCTATAGTTCACTTTATTTAGGAATTATCAGTACGTACCTTCAGACCAAGGTCTGATAACTAAAAGACCAAAGTTGGGCGGGGAGTTACTCCCTTTGCCCGTATTGCGTATGGGGGTTTGCAGATAATATATCTCAAACAAGACATGAATTGTCCAAAAATAAAGCCTGTCGGTTTATGTTGTTATTAATTTTTTAAATATAAGGTCAATTCAATTTCAGAACAAGGAGTCTGCCCATAAAAAAAATAATGAATTCCTTAATGATTTCAATCAACCCAAACTGTCTTTCAGATAAAAAGGATAAAAAAAATGAAAACAAGAATCTTTAATCGTATATTCCGTGTCTCGTACGGAAAGATCAAAATAGGATTACGCACATCCATGTTCGTCATGGTAATGTTGTCAATCCTCATGTCCAGCGTCGGTGTGGGCACTGCCCAGGTTTCCGCCGCCAATGTAGTCGGGCAGGGTTTCACGATTACACCCTCGGACCTGGCTTTCATTCTTAAACAGATCAAGATCGCTGAACGGCACTCCCGTGTGCTGGCAGGCATCGAGCCGGGTGTGCCCGCGAATCCGAATCCTTCAACGGATCCAGTCTACTGCCAATCCATGATCGGTCTTGGCGAGGATCAGATCGCGAGTCCTCTGCTCGCTTTTGGCCTCCGCACAGTGGATGGTATGTGTAATAACCTCCAGCCCGGTCAGGCTGCCTTTGGCGCGGCTGACCAGACCTTCCCGCGCCTGGCTACTCCTGAATTTAGAACCGCTGAAGATTCTAATGTCCCTGGAATTGGACCAGTCGGTCCTCCCGGACAGACCTCATACGAGCAAACATCCGGTTCGGTTGTCGATTCCGAGCCGCGCATGGTCAGCAACTTGATCGTGGATCAGACTTCTGCCAACCCGGCTGCGGTCGCAGCGGCTGGTTTCCCCGTTAGAAGCCAGGGAAACGAAGGCGTTGTTCCTTGTATCACAGAACCGACCACGCCTGGCGGCACTGACGGGTTGCCCTTGGGCTGTGTGCCTCAATATGGAACTCTCTTTATCCCGAACGTGACCACGGACGTTGGACTCTCCCCCCCATTCAATGGTCTGTTCACGATCTTTGGTCAGTTCTTTGATCACGGTTTGGACAAGATCACCAATGGTGGTAATGGCGTTGTATTCATCCCGCTTAAGTCGGATGATCCCCTGGTTGCCGGCGATGACCATATTTTTGGCAATGCGGATGACCTGCCGGCGAACCTGCGTTTCATGGTTTTGACGCGCGGCAGCATTGTGACTGGCGAGGATGGTTTCCGCAATTCTCCCAACACCGACACGCCCTTTATCGACCAGAGTCAGACCTATACATCTCACTCTTCACATCAAATCCTTCTGCGCGAATATATTAATAACACTGCGGGCAATCCTGTTTCAACAGGCAAGTTCCTCAGTTCGGCGGATGGCGGTCTGGCCAATTGGGCCATGATCAAGAATCAGGCTGCGGCATTGCTCGGGCTTCAGCTCGTGGACTCGAACGTTGGCAACATCCCGATGATCGCCTCCGATCCTTATGGCAATTTCATCCCGGGTCCTGCGCGCGGTCTCCCGCAGTATGTGACCGCCAGCGGTCTGGTTGAAGGTGATACCGCCAGCCCGGTGCTTATCCCGGCAGATGCGTTCTTTATCAATACCGCCTTCTTGAATGACATCGCTCATAGCGCCGCCCCCACAGCGGGCGGACCCGATGCTGATGGCGTTGCCGGCGGAAGTTTGGACACCACGATTCCCGCGGGTTCCTATGATGATGAACTGCTCGACTTGCACTTCATTTGCGGCGATGGCCGTTGTAACGAAAATATCGCCTTAAGCGCTGTGCATCAGGTCTTCCACTCTGAGCATGACCGGCTGGTCGATGACATTGAGAACATCCTGATTAATGACACAAGCGGTATCACAAACATTACCGATTGGCAGCTCGCGCTTGGCGCAAATGGCTGGAACGGCGAACGCCTCTTCCAGGCCGCCCGCTTCATCACCGAAATGCAATATCAGCACTTGGTGTTCGAAGAATTTGCCCGCAAAGTTCAGCCAGGCATCAACCCCTTCCAAATATTTGCATTCAATCAAACGGATGTTGATCCGGCCATCACTGCTGAATTTGCCCACGCGGTTTACCGCTTTGGCCATTCCATGCTGACCGAGGATATTGCCCGTATTAACGCGGATGGTTCGAGAAACGACATCGCTTTGTTTGACGGGTTCCTTAATCCCGCGGAATATTACGATGGCGGAACCGCCGGCCCGCTGACTTCGCAGGAAGCGGCTGGCTCCATCTTCATGGGCATGTCCGACCAGGTTGGTAATGAGATCGACGAGTTCGTCACCGATGTGCTTCGCAACCATCTGGTGGGTCTGCCTCTCGATTTGGCAGCCATCAATATGACCCGCGCCCGCAGTGAAGGCGTCCCTTCTCTGAACAACTTCCGCAAGCAGGTGTTTGCGGCAACCAATGACAGCCAGTTGACGCCTTATACAGACTGGGTGGATTTTGGACTTTCATTGAAGCACCCCGAGTCTTTGGTTAACTTTGTGGCTGCCTACGGCCAGCATCCCACAATTACAGTTGAGACCAGCATTGAAGGTAAACGCACCGCGGCTGACCAGATCGTGAACGGCACAGTTTTGCCCGGGCCGGATCTTACTTTTGGTGTTGACTGCGGCCTGGTTACCGCGACCCCGGAATGTGCTGATGATATCTTCCCGCCCGCAGACAGCGCTGACTTCATGTTCAGCACCGGCGCGTGGGCGAATGCCGGCTCCACATCCATCACCGGCATTGACGATATTGACCTGTGGATGGGCGGTCTGGCGGAACGCACGAACTTGTTCGGCGGTCTGTTGGGCAGCACCTTCAATTATGTGTTCGAAAAGCAGTTGACCGATCTGCAAAATGGCGACCGGCTCTACTACCTTGCCCGCACCTTGGGCATGAACCTGCGCACCCAGCTTGAAGGCAATTCCTTCTCCGAATTGGTGATGCGCAATACCAACGCGCACACCTTAAAGGCGGACCCGTTCGCAACAGCGGACTGCAAGTTTGAATTACAACGCCTGACCTTTGGCGCTGCCGGCGTCGTTAATGACGACCCGCTTTCAGAGTGCAATGAGAACGCGCTCTTGATCCGTATGGCCAACGGCACGATCCGTTACCGCACCGCCAACTCCGTTGACCCGGCCGGTATTAATGGCCAGGCTGTCTACAACGGTAAGGATGGGAATGTTGTTGATCGCATTTGGGGCGGCGTGGATAACGATACCTTCTGGGGCGGCGAAGGCAATGACATCATCGAAGGCAATGACGGCGGCGATATTGCCCTCGGCGGCGAAGGCAGCGACATTATCACCGACTCGCATGGCGATGATATTCACAAAGGCGGGCCTGGTAATGATGCGATCGACACCGGACCCGGCCTGGATATCGCCATGGGCGGCGATGGCAATGACTTCATGAATGGCGGCGAAAACGACGACGAGTTGCTTGCCGGCCAGGGCAATGACTTCGGCCTCGGCGGGGATGGAAGTGACGCTCTCGTCGGTGACGCTGGCGACGATTGGCTGCAAGGCGGCCCCATGCTCGACCTGTTGATTGGTGACAGCTCGACCTTCTTCTTCGATGACCATAATGTGCCAGGTCATGACGTGATGATCGGTCAGGGCGGCGATGATGACTACGATGCCGAAGGCGGCGACGATATCATGGTGGCCGGCCCCGGCCTCGAAAAGAACGCCGGCGCCTCCGGTTGGGACTGGGCCATTGGACTTGGCGATCCCCAGCCGCAGAATATGGATCTTCGCATCCGCATTCTCCCAGGCCCGCAGCCAGTGAACGAGATCATAGAACGCTTCAATGAAGTGGAAGCCCTCTCTGGTTGGAATTTGAATGACATTTTACGCGGCGACGATTTTGTCCCGGCCGATGTTACCGGCGCGGGTGTGGCAGGCTTTATTGGCTGCGATGCCCTGGATGCTGACGGCGTGGCGCGCATCAGCGGATTTGACTCGCTCATTCCGTCCTCCCTGCTTACCCGTGACCCGGCGCCTGTTATTGCCGCCTCCACCACACACTTCTGTATGTTGACCGGTAATGTCTGGGGCGAGGGCAACATCCTGCTCGGCGGTTCCGGCAGCGACCTGCTCGAAGGCCGCGGCGCGAATGACATCATTGACGGCGACAAATATGTTAATGTTCGCCTCAGTGTCCGCGATAATTTGGGCGTTGAGATCGGCAGCACTGACCTCATGGAACATGTGGCTGACTCAGGCAATTTCGGGCCTGGCACCGCTGCTATGAACCTGCAGCAGGCCGTCTTCGCTGGTCTCGTTGACGCTGGCAATATTGTTATCGTGCGCGAGATCCTCTCCAATCCCGGCCCGGGCGATATTGATACCGCGCTCTTCTCCGGGCCCAGCTCTGACTACACCATTACAGCCAACCCCGATGGCAGCGTGACAGTCGATCATACCGCAGCAATTGGCGGTGGTGGCGGGGGCGGTGGTGGCGGTGCAAATGACGGCATTGATACGCTTTGGAATATTGAACTGCTTGCGTTCACTGACGGCACCTTCCCCTCACCGGTCTCTTTGTGCAAGACCCTTGGTCTTGGCCACACCGGTTCCGGCAATGATATTACAGCCTCCCCGTCCAATTCATTCGGCTGTCCGCTCGGGCAATACATGCCCGGTGAGAATATCACACTAAGTGGTGCCGTGCCCGCAGCAGGTTTTGGCATCAGTGGTTGGACAGGTACAAGCAATGATGCCAGCACAGCCGGCACCAACTCTTTCGTGATGCCTACCGTCAATCATAGTGTCAGCGTCATTTATGTGGATGTGCCGCCCACTGTGACCTCGATCACGCGGATCAATGCGAATCCGACGAATAGGAACTCAGTTGTATATACAGTAACATTCTCTGAGTCTGTTCTGAATGTGGGTGGTTTGGATTTCAGTGTAACGACTACTGGTAGTGTTACTGGGGCCTCGATCTTTGGTGTGAGCGGCACGGGTACGACCCGTAATGTGACCGTGCTCACGGGTACTGGCAACGGCACGATCCGATTGGATGTTCGCAACACAGCGACCATCAACGATGTGGTCGGCAATGCCTTTGTGGGTCCATACACTGCTGGTCCAATATACGATGTGGACAAGACCGTCCCCACCGTGACCTCGATCTCGCGGGTGAATACGAACCCGACGAATAGGAACTCGGTTGTATATACAGTCACGTTCTCCGAGGCGGTTCTGAATGCGGGTAGTTTGGATTTCATTCTGACGACTGGTGGCGGAGTGACAGGTGCTTCGATCTTCGGAGTGAGCGGCACAGGCACGACCCGGTCTGTGACGGTTCTCACGGGCACAGGCAATGGCACGATTCGATTGGATGTGCGTAACACCGCGACCATCAATGATGTGGCCGGCAATGCCCTGGTGGGTCCGTATACAGCTGGTCAGGTGTTTGATGTAGATAAGACCCTACCCACGGTGACGTCGATCACTCGCGTCAATCCAGGCACAACCAATCTGAATGCGGTTGTGTACACAGTCACGTTCTCCGAGGCGGTTCTGAATGCGGGTGGTTTGGATTTCATTCTGACGACTGGTGGTGGAGTGACAGGTGCCTCGATCTTTGGTGTGAGCGGCACAGGTACGACCCGTAGTGTGACGGTCCTGACGGGCACAGGCAGCGGCACGATCCGATTGGATGTTCGCAATACCGCGACCATCAATGATGTGGCCGGCAATGCCTTGGTGGGTCCGTATACTGGAGGAGAGACCTACACAATAGTCAAACCTTAATGGTCATGTAACGAAACAGCCATTCGGCCGCTGGTCGGATGGCTGTTTTATGTTTAACATCTTGTGCTGTCAAACGAGGGTCTCTAAGGGGAAAACCGAGCTGAAAGCCAGGTTTTTTCAATGGACGGCATTTTTTCAATTTGATTTGCAGGTTGACACATACATCTATCCACAATCCGTATTACTGAAAAGATCATTCGGATGAGTGTGATTTGACGGCTTTTTGCCATGTGTGTGCATAAAATGGTGTGATTCAGGGGGGAATTAATAAGGATTAATCCAGGGATTAATCCTTATTAAAAAAAGACCATCCTTAGGATGGTCTTTTTTTAATCCTTAAATGCACCCAAGATAGAAGCGCTATTCTCTGATCCCTGCTATCCTGTAATGGTGAGGTTGATAAAAGATGGATGATGCATTGAACAACATGTTTGAGGATGAAGCCATGATGAAGTCGAGGAAGGTCATCGTTTGGGGGCAAGATGATCTGTTGTCTTGGGCGGTGAATTTCTTTCTCACTGCCAGAAAAGACTGGGAGGTACTCAGCTTTTCCAGTGACCTGGGCATTGACTTTTTAATACGGCAGGTCGAAGACTTGAGACCCGACGTGGTGGTGGTTTATCAGACAAAATGTGTCAATAGCGCGCGTATGCTCATGCAATTGTTCTATACCCGCCCGGAATTGACCATGATCACCGTTGACCCGCAGGAGAACACCATGGAAGTGTATAACAAAAAGCAGATCCTGGTCAAACGGGTTTCCGATCTTATTTCGGTCGTGGAAGGCCAATATCATCCTGTTCATTAGCTTGGCGTCATCTGGTTTTATTTTTTTTTCATCCAAGTAATATCAAAAGATTAAAAAAGGAGAATACAATGGCTAGACAAAAATTTTCAAACCTTGTTCTTGCGATCCTTGTGATCGCCTCCCTGGTGCTTGGCGGCTTTAGCCCGGCCCAGGCGCTCGAACAAGCCCCGGCTCCAGTTGAAAAGGCGATCGAGGAAATTACCATCCCCGAAGCGCCCGCTGCTGCCCCCATTGACCCGGTGGACGAGACCTTGGTCCCGCACTACTTCGGACCCTACCCGAACTGGGCCAACAGCCCCCAGGTTTTGGCGGACGCGGTCGTTACGATCACGCCAAACGTGGGTGAACCGGATCCCGGCACGATTGTGGCCGCGGAAGCTACCGCCAGTGTTGACCCAAGGACCGGCGTGATTTCCGGTGTTACCATCACCAGCCCCGGCACTGGCTATACCCTGGCTCCGAACGTTGCCATCACTTCCACCACACCCGGTATGCCCACAACTCCGGCGGTTGCGAATGCTGAGATCTCGCTCGGCGTGCTCAGCAGCATCACAGTTGACAATGTTGGTTTTGGTTACACCGCCCCGGCTGTGACCATCACTGGCGGCACCCCGAATGGTGGCGTTTGTGTAGACGCCACAGCCGAGGCATATGGCGGCGTTGACTCTGTTTTCATTGCCGACCCTGGCGAGCTTTATGTGATCGAGCCGATCGTTGTGTTCGGTTTGCCAGACGACCCCAATGGTATTCAGGCGCAAGGTGTCGCGGATATGGTTGACGGGGCTATCACCGGCGTTTATGTGGTCAACCCAGGCTCCGGTTATAAGACCGCCCCGACCGTCAGAATTGATGATGGGAACAATCCTCCTGTTGGAGGCCTCCCCGCCGTTGTGACTTCGACCATCAGCGTTGACCGCATCGATGTCACCTGCGGCAGCGCGGGCTATGACACCGCCCCGACAGTGACTATCACCGACTTGACCGGTACCGGAGCAGACGCGAGCGCCACTGCGAATCTCTCTGATCTCGGCAGTGTCACCAAGATCAACGTCACTTCCAAGGGTGCCGGTTACCTCACCCCGGGCCTTAAGAAGTTCATTGATCCCCTGCCCGGACTGTGCGTTCCCACAGCAGGCGGTTTGGGTACTTGTTCTCCCCTTTCTACCTCCAAGCAGATTCCTGTTGGTGTTCCTGATCAAGATACCTACCCCGGTACCGACTATTATGAGATCGGGCTGGTGCAGTATCGCATGAAGTTCAGCTCCCAATTGCCCGCCACCCTTCTGCGTGGTTATGTCCAGCTCTCGTCTGGCACCGTTCTGGGCGGACAGGTCGTTTTATCCAATGCGAACGTTGACCCACTCGGTGTCAGTGCTCCCATCGTTGGGTACACGGGCGTCACCAATCCGCATTATCTCGGACCCACGATCATCGCCACCAAGGACAGGCCGGTGCGTATCGTATTCCGCAACCTGCTCCCGACCGGCGAAGCTGGCAACCTCTTCCTGCCGGTTGACAGCACCCTGATGGGCGCCGGCGAAGGGCCGAACGCGATGACCCTCGACGCCAATAATGTGGTCGAAATGGACCCCCTTGAAAACCAGGAATCCGTGACCGACCTTGTTCGTAACCCAGCCTGCGGAGAACCCGGCATTAAGCCGAATGACTGCTTCGCAGAGAACCGCGCCACCCTGCATTTGCACGGCGGCATCACCCCGTGGATCAGCGATGGTACCCCGCACCAGTGGATCACCCCTGCCGGCGAAGCCACCGACTATCCTGAAGGTGTGAGCGTCAAGAACGTGCCGGATATGGATCTGTGCAGACCTGATGATGATGGCTGCCAGACCTTCTTCTACACCAACCAGCAGAGCGCGCGCTTGATGTTCTATCATGACCATGCCTGGGGCATCACCCGCCTGAACGTCTATGCTGGTGAAGCCGCCGGTTACGTCATCACCGATGATACTGAGCAGAAGTTGTTCGTTGACGATACTCCGCTTGACCCAGGTACCAATACAGCCCCATTTAAAGATCTGGGCATTGGCACCCCGTTGATCATTCAAGACAAGACCTTTGTTTCAGACAAGATCCTGCAGCAGGACCCCACCTGGCAATCTGAGCGCTGGGGCGGCACCGGCAGTCTTTGGGCTCCGCATGTTTATATGCCCGCTCAAAACCCGGGCGACGTCTCTGGTATGAGCGGATATGGGCGCTGGATGTACGGTCCGTGGTTCTGGCCTCCCGCCGGAGATGCCAAGTACGCCCCGATCCCCAACCCATATTATGGCAAGGATCCGGATGGTGTAGATAACATTGCGGGTAATGCCGATGACTGGCAAAGCAATCTGGCGGTTCCTTGTAACATTGACGACGAAGCCACCTGGCAGTACACGACCGACCCGTTCTGCGAACCGGCCCTGATTCCTGGAACCCCGAACGTCTCGGTTGGTATGGAAGCCTTCAACGATACCCCCCTCGTTAACGGCACCGTCTACCCGTACGCTAATTTGGAGCCGAAAGCCTACCGCTTCCGCATCTTGAACGCTGCCAATGACCGCTTCTGGAATCTCTCCTGGTATGTTGCCGACCCGCGCACTGGCACCCTCAGCGAAGTTGCTTTGAACCCCGCCGAGCTCGCCGCCGCGCAGAACGACCCGGTTGTCTTCCCGACCCCCGATACTGCTTGGAGCCCGAAGGGTCCGAACTGGATCCAGATCGGTTCTGAAGGCGGCTTCCTGCCCGCTCCTGTGGTCATTCCCGCCAGCCCGACCGTCTGGGTCACCGACCCGACCCGTTTCGATGTCGGTAATGTGGATTACGGTTCTCTTATCCTTGCGCCGGCCGAACGCGCTGACGTGATCGTGGACTTCTCAAGATTCCGCGGCAAGACCCTCATCCTTTATAATGACGCCCCGGCCGCCTTCCCGGCCCGTGTGCCCAGCTATGATTACTACACCGGCGCGCCCGACCTCTCTCCTGTTGGTGTTCCAAGCGTCCTGCCTGGTTACGGTCCCAACACCCGCACCATCATGAAGGTCAAGATCTCGACCGCGACCGCCGCAGTACAGTTCGATTCGCCCACCAACACCACTACGGACCGCATGGCTTTATTGAATAAACTTTGGCGGCACGGTGGCGAGGATGCCACTGGCTCTGATGGTGTCTTCGAATCCGGTCAGAACCCGATCATCGTCGGTCAATCTACTTATAACTCCGCCTATGGCACCAACTTTGTGAGCAGCGGTTGGTGCAGTGATGCCAGCCCCAGCCCAACTGCCAACTGCGATGGGTACGCGCGTATCATGGAACAGAACGGACGCGCCGAGGATCTGTCAATTGGCCGACCCGCGGATACTTTTGGCACGCCCTTCAAGTTTAATACGCTTGGCCCATTGAAAGATGGCAATGGGCCTCAATTGGAGATCGGTTTTGAACCGAAGTCCATTCACGATGAAATGAACTCTGCCAGCTTCGATGAGTTTGGACGCATGACCGCCAACCTCGGTCTCGAAGCGCCCGGCGCCACGCCGCTTTTGCAGAATATTATTCTGTACCCCTATGTCAGTCCGCCTACTGAGGTTCTGAGCGCTACCAATGCAAACAGCCTTGATGTGACCCCCATTTCCTCCGCCGCGGATGGCACTCAGATCTGGAAGATCACGCACAACGGCGTGGATACCCATCCGATCCACTTCCATTTATATGATGTGCAGGTACTCAACCGCGTCTCCTGGGATAATATTGTCCAACCGCCGGCTGGAAATGAGCTTGGCTGGAAAGACACCCTGCGCATTAACCCGCTCCAGGACACCATCGTGGCTGTGCGCCCGATCATACCCAAACTGCCCTTCGGCCTGCCCGAGAGCAAGCGCGTCCTGAATCCCATGATGCCTACGCACGCCCAGGGAGATCCAAATGCGAATTTGGGTCTGGAAGCGGGTTTCAGCAACATCTGGATCGATGGAAATGCAATACCTGCTAATAATTATCTAAACTGGCCCACCAACGGCGGTTTGGTTTCCAACGAAGTGTTCAACTTCGGCTGGGAATATGTATTCCACTGCCACATCTTGAGCCATGAAGAAATGGACATGATGCGCCCGGTCAAGGTCATTGTCCCGACCACAGTACCCGATGCTCCCGTTCTTAGTACAGCAGGAGCGCCTGGCTCGCCCGTCACTTTGAGCTGGACGGATGGCACGCCTGTGAACTATGCCATCCCCTCAACTTGGGGCGATATGAAGGGTGAGATCGGCTATCGTGTTGAGCGAGCCATCGTCAGCGGCGGTATTACTGGCGCTTATGACCTGATCGCCTCTCCCGTCGCGAATGCGACCAGTTATGTTGACAATTTGACAGATGCAAATTCACATTACAAGTATCGTGTCACAGCTTTCAACGCGTCTGGCGATTCTTTGTCGAACGAAGTCCAGGTTGACCCGTTGCTGGTGGTTTCCATTGTCAGGCAGGATGCCAACCCCACAAATCTTGCGACTGTGAACTATACGGTCACTTTCTCAGACGTTGTCACAGGCGTGGACACGGCAGACTTTACCCTAACCACTACAGGGTTAACTGGCGCCGTAGTCTCGAGCGTTACCGGTGCTGGTACAACCCGCAGCGTAGCGGTTAGCACTGGAACTGGCGACGGAACATTGCGCCTCGATCTGACCGATAACGATACGATCCAGGGTTCCCTTGGGCAGTTGCTGGGCGGAAGTGGGTTACTAAACGGTGATTTCACTACTGGTGAAGTCTATGATGTAGACAAGACAGCTCCGTCTGTCACCTCCATTGCCCGAGCCTCCGCCAACCCGACCAACGCGGTTAGTGTAGACTACACCGTAACCTTCGACGAATCGGTTGCGAATGTTTCCGCTGCTGATTTCGAAATCACCATGACAGGCGGCCTCACGGGAGCCTCTGTTTCCAATGTGACCGGGACCGGGGCTATCCGTACCGTGACCATTAATACCGGCACAGGCGATGGCACGCTCCGCCTGGATATTCTCAATACAGCCACCATCGACGATACGGCCGGTAATGCTTTTGTTGGTCCGTACACTGGCGGAGAGATCTACAACATAAGTAAATCCGCCCCCACGGTGATCTCTATCAACCGCCTCAGCACGAACCCCAACAACTTTAATTCGGTTGTCTACACGGTAACATTCTCAACATCGGTTGTGAATGTAGGAAACGCAGACTTCACTCTCAATACTACCGGAGTTACCGGCGCCTCGATCTTTGGAGTTACAGGCACCGGCGCGACACGCAGTGTGACGGTCCTGACAGGCACAGGCTCTGGCACGATCCGCCTGGATATTCTCAACACTGCCACCATCAATGATACTTCCGGCAACGCGCTGATCGGTCCTTATACTGGCGGCCAGGTCTTTACTATCGACAAGACAGTTCCCACAGTAACATCGATCAATCGTGTCAATGCGAATCCAACCAATTTGAACTCTGTTGTTTACACGGTTACCTTCTCAGAGTCTGTTTTGAATGCTGGTGGACTTGACTTTACCCTCACCACGACTGGTGGTGTGACAGGCGCCTCGATCTTTGGCGTATCTGGTACTGGCGCGACACGCAGCGTGACGGTCCTGACAGGCACAGGCACTGGCACCATCCGTTTGGATGTTCTTAATACTGCTACCATCAATGATGATGCTGGCAATGCCTTGGTCGGTCCATATACTGGTGGTCAGGTCTATACTGTAGATAAGACCATCCCGACCGTGGTTTCAATCAATCGAGTAAGTGCCAACCCAACCAGACAGAACTCAGTTGTTTACACAGTCACTTTCTCCGAGGCTGTTGTGAATGTAGGCGGGGCTGATTTCTCTCTCACCACAACCGGTATCACTGGCGCGTCTGTCTTCGGTGTGACTGGTACTGGCACTACTCGCAATGTGACCGTTCTGACAGGTACTGGCACTGGTACAATTAAACTCGATGTCACCGTTGCCGCGACCATCAACGACACGGCGGGTAACGCCTTGGTCGGTCCGTTTACTGGCGGTCAGGTCTTTGATGTGGATAAAACCATCCCCACAGTCGTTTCCATCACCCGTGTGAATCCCAGCACGACCAACTTGAGTTCAGTTCAATATACCGTAACGTTCTCTGAGGCGGTTCTAAATGCGGGTGGAGCAGATTTTGTTGTGACCACGACTGGCGGCATCACAGGAGCTTCGGTCTTTGGTTCGAGTGGTACCGGGACGACTCGTACTGTAACAGTGTTAACAGGCACTGGTAACGGGACGATCCGATTGGATGTCCGCAGCACTGCAACCATCAATGATGTGGCCGGCAATGCCTTGGTGGGTCCGTACACAGGAGGAGCTGTTTATACGATAGTCAAACCGTAGGTTTGCTGTAAAATAAAAGCCATCCGACTCCAAAACCGGTCGGATGGCTTTTTTGTTTTGAGATGCTAAACTCACAGGACTGGATCCCTAATGGATAGCCTTCATGCACTTAAAAAAATACTGGATTTTTTTTCTTCCAATGCAAGGCTTGTAAGCGGGGGCGCGTGGGCTCTTGTGGGAAGGTTTTTATCACTTTTTCTGGGTTTGGTTATAAATGTCATTCTTGTGCGTATTTTGACGCCTGAAGAAATGGGTTCCTTTGTGCTGACACTTAGTATCGTCAGTATTGGGGTGGTTTTTGGACAATTTGGCTTGGGACGCACAAGCGTTAGATTGATCGCAGAGTCTATTGGGCTTGGTCAACCGGATCGTGCACGCAGACTTGTTGGGAAAATATTGCTTGCAACAGTCGCAGGAGCAATTTTATCTGGCGCGTTGATTTTACTTAAAGGCCAGTGGCTGGCGGTTGTGCTCCTCCGTTCAAATTTGATTTCCGGAGGTATTCTTTTAACCGGGCTTTGGGTGTTCGTGCTGACGATAAAAACCGTTCTGGTTGAGGTATTTCGCGGTTTTCATTTGATCTCGTATTCTGAAATTTTCTCAGACCTGGGATTACGTGTGTTATTAATCCCAGTATTGGTATGGTTATGGCTGGCAAAGCGGCATCTGACTTTTGAGCATGTGCTCGTGCTGTTCATTTCACTTACGATTCTACTTACACTGATCGGGTTGTTTATGCTGGGACGACTGATTGTTGGCCTGCCTCGAACAAAGACCGCTGTATATAATGAGCCTGGATCACAGACGATTATGTTCAGTTCGCTTAATGTTTGGCTGTCAAGTCTTCTGTTAGTTGGTCAGGGGTATGCTGTTGTATGGCTTTTGGCTGCATATACAACGCCGGCGGTAGTGGCGCAATATTACTCTGCTTTTCAACTGGCTTCCCTGATGGGGGTATTCATGATGGTGCTGCAATCTGTTTTACCTCCCATTGTGGCTGAGTTGTATGCCAAACGATCCTTGTTTGAACTTCAGAATTTATTGCAAAAAAGTGCTTTTATTGCTTTTCTCCCCTCGGCGTTGGTTTTTATTGTTTTAATGATGTCGGGAAAATTTATTCTTTCACATATTTATGGCGAATATTATAGTGCCGCCTTTCCTTTTCTTGTGATTCTTTGCGTGGGGCAGCTTGTAAATGTCTGGACAGGCTTATGCGGAGAAACACTAATTCAAACTGGGAATCAAAATATATTATTAGCAATCATTTTTTGGGGGACGCTCACTTTTTTTTCAGTTTCGATGTTGTTTTATAGATTTTATGGAGGTGTTGGTATCATTTTAATGATCACCTTATCGACAATTTTCATTAACTTTTTGTCATTGTTATTTGTGTGGAAAAAGAATGGGATTTGGACATATGCTAGACCTTAAACTTGATGAGAATATAATGTACTTATTGAAAACTAAGGTAAATCGAATAAAATTTATATTTACATATATTTATTGTGATGATTGCTTAATTATTGAAGGCTTATGAATAGAATTCAGCCGATTTTTATCCTTTCCCTGCCACGAACCGGATCAACCTTGTTGCAGAGACTCCTCTCTTCTCATGCTGCGATCTCGACAACTCCAGAGCCCTGGCTGCTGTTGCCATTTCTACATCCGTTGGCTTCTGATGGGGCGGGCGCGGAATATTCGTATTCCACATTACGTCTTGCCCAGCAGGAAATGTTTAAATTACTTCCAAATGGCCAGGCGGATTATTTTGAGGCAGTTCAAAAAGCGGCTTTACATATTTACGGTCAATTGTCCCATCCTGATTCGATATATTTTTTGGATAAGACCCCAAGATATCACTTGATATCAGAGCAGGTTTTCCAGACCTTCCCAAATGCAAAATACATCCTTCTTTGGAGAAACCCACTGGCGGTCGCTGCGTCCATGCTTGAATTCCGTCCCCCATGGAACCTTTATGACTGGTATATTGACCTATACCAGGGATTTAACAATCTATATGCCTTTGCAATTGAGCATCAGGATCAAATATTATCAGTCCGGTATGAAGACTTGATACTTGAAACTGATAAGACATTGGGCGGAATATTTGATTATCTTTGCCTTGAATACCCATCGATGAAGCCTGCTCCCGGAAGTATTGCAGGCATTTCCCAGTTAGGGGATAAAAAGGGCTTGGAGAAATATTCTGATACCATAGGCAGGGCTTCTTTGGATCAGTGGATTTCTGTCATGCATAACCCAATTCGAAGGTCATGGGCATGTAGGTATCTTGATTTTATTGGGTCTGAGCGTTTGTTAAAAATAGGATACGATCTGGCTGATCTGGATCGGTCCTTGTCTTCAGTGCCGATTTCTTTAAAGGATGCGCATATCGATGCATTTAAATTGATCTATGGCTATTTGCATACTATATTGAACATGTCTTTAATCAGGGCAAAGATCAATAAAATTAATAAAGGCTTTATTGTTTATCCCTATTCTTGAGATCGGTTTAGAAACATGCAAACTAAAGCAGCTATGGAAAATCCCATCGTAAGAATATCCTTGTTAGATCCGCGTGGTTATTCACTTGTGGATGTAATTGCTTTTGTGATTGGCCTATCTTCCGCTTATTATTTATCCCTTATTGGTCAGGTATATCTTGCGGAAATATTGTTGCCATTGGTTATCCCCCTGCTTTGGAGGAATAAAAATAAATATTTATTGTTAAAAGAGGCAAAATGGCTGTCGTATGCTGGTATTGCCTGGTTGCTTTCACAGATCGTTTCAGATCTAATTCTTTCCACCCCTTTTTTCGATTCTCTACGGGGGTGGGCCTTGATAGCTGTCTTCCTGGTTGACTGGCTGGCGCTCTATTTATTATTGATGCCAAATCCGCGCCGAATTATCCTCAGCCTCTTCGGGTTTGCTTTGGGGGGGCTTTTCCAGCCAATATTGCAACCGGATAAACTTTTTTTGGCTGACGCCTGGAAGTTTGGTTTTGGCCAGCCTCTTACGCTGCTTTTGGTTTTAGTGATTTGCGTAATGGCCGGGAATAGCCTGGTTCGCAATGCGTTTTGGTCTTTGCCTTTAGGTATTGTTGGTTTATTATCTATTTACTTGGATTTTCGTTCAATGGGGGGGATTGCTTTGCTGACAGCCGCGTTGATGTTCTTTTCGCCAATACTGTTGAATAATGGCAGGGGAAAGCGGGTTGGGTTGCAAAGGATGGTTATGTTAGGGTTGTTGATTATCGGCCTCTCCTGGATGATTTTTGCTGGTTATACTTATGCGGCAAAGAACGGCTGGCTTGGAAGTGTTTCCCGGGTTAATTATCAGCTTCAATATGCAGAAGGATTAAAGGTGATCATTAACGGGCGTAGTGATGTAATCCCAGCTTTTTATGCGATTAAGGATTCTCCCTGGATAGGTCATGGTTCGTGGGCGCGTGACCCAAAATACCGAAATTATTATTACGATCTAATTCGACTTGGTTATATTGGTTTGAATGAAACCAGCCGTATTGATTATTTGGTAACTTCCTCAAATACCATTCCCGCGCATTCCCATATCCTTCAATCATGGATTTGGTCAGGCGTTATGGGGGCATTCTTTTGGCTTGTTGTGTTGGTGATCGTTATTCGAGCATTGATCACTACCATCAAATTTCCAAACGTGGTCTTTGCATTTATTCTATTTTCAAGCTTCCTTTCAGTTTGGAATCTGTTCTTTTCCCCTTTTGGTTCTTTGATGAGGTTGCAATGGGCCTATTTTCTGACAGCCTCGCTATATATACTTATGGAAAATGACAGGTTTTCTTTAAGGAGAAAATTATTATAATGAAAGTTTCCATTGTCACGATCTCTTATAATCAAGCACGTTTTCTGGAAAAGGCAATAATGTCTGTGCTCGATCAGGATTACCACGATGTGGAATATATTGTGGTGGATCCGGGCAGTACAGACGGTAGTCGCGATATTATTGATAGGTATCGTTCGCGCCTCACTCAAGTCCTTTTTGAGACTGATGCAGGCCCGGCGGACGGATTAAACAAGGGGTTCAAATTAGGAACCGGGGATATATATGGCTTTATCAATTCAGATGATTATTTATTACCTGGGACAATTTCACATATAGTTGATTTTTTTGAAAGGCATCCGAATATTGATGTGGTTAGTGGTCATGGTTACTATGTTGATGAGCATGAAAGGATTTTAAGGGGTGTTTATTCTCATAGAATAGCCCAAAAATCATTTGCCTACGGTTCTGTTGTTTTATTGCAGCAGTCAACATTTTTTAGAAGACAAACCTTCGAACAAGTGGGTGGGTTTAATGTTCAAAATCCGATAAGTTGGGATGGCGAGTTATGGGCCGATATGTTAAAAAACAAGGCTAAGTTTGCCAGGATTCATAAGTACTTATCTGCATTCAGGATTTATCGCACATCGCTAACTGGTTCGCAGATAAATAGACAGATTTTTGATCGTGAGATGAAAAGGATTCAAATGAAAATGGGGATTAAGAAACCTAATCTGTTTTTGGGCAGGATGTATTGGTTTATGAACCGCATAACCGACCCGGTATTATTACGGATGCAAATAATAAACGGTCTTCAATATGGGTTTTCATCTCCAATTCCAAAACAGAAATAAATCTTTATATGCATGAATTTATTATTTTGGCATTAATAATATTTATGAGATCATTAAGGAATTTATGAAATATCTGCATATTATTGCCTCGCTCGACCCAACCGCTGGCGGGGTGGTGTCTGCTGTTAGAAATTTATCCCTTGCTTTGCAGGACTTGGGACATTATTGTGAAATAGTAACTCTTGACGTTCCGGACCTTCCTTTTTTGAATGACTTTCCAGGACTAGTTCATGCATTGGGACCAAGTCAGCGTGGTTATTATTTTAATGTACGCCTGATCAGATGGTTGATAATGAATGCTAAAAAATTTGATTTGGTAATTGTAAATGGTGTTTGGTTATTCCCTGGTCTTGCGACTCTTTTAGCATCTAAAATAAGTAAATTTCATTATTTTGTTTTGATTCATGGGATGCTCGATCCCTGGTTTAGGATAAAATACCCGTGGAAACACATTAAAAAAATGGTGTACTGGAATATTTCAGAATATTGGGTGGTTCGAAATTCCACGGCTATTATTTATTCAAACATGGAAGAAAAGAAAGTAGCAGATAAATCTTTTCGTTTAAACCAGGTAAAAGATGCGGTTGCTAATTATTGTATAATTCCAAGAGCCAATGATCGTGTCGCGCAAAGTCGTTTTTTTTATGAGTTGTTTCCCGAATTAAAAGGTAAACGTTTGATTCTTTTTATGAGTCGTATTCATCCAAAGAAAGGATGTGATCTGCTTATAGAGGCATTTGCAAAAGCTGCTAAAACTTCTTCCGATATTCATTTGGTAATGGCTGGGCCAGATAATGAAGGATGGAAAACAAATTTAATCAAAAGAACCGAACAGTTGGATGTTGCGAAGCAAATTACTTGGACTGGTATGTTGGAAGGGAGTGCTAAATGGGGGGCCTTTTATGCGGCAGACGTGTTTATACTTCCATCACACTCTGAAAATTTTGGTATCGTGGTGGTTGAGGCTTTGTCGTGCGGTTTGCCAATATTGATGACAGATAAGGTGAATATTTGGAGAGAGGTGGTAAAGGATAAGGCAGGATTTGTTGAGCCCGATACACTTGATGGTGTAAGTCAATTATTAAGAAAATGGTTGTTTATGTCAAAAAAAGAAAAAGAAAAAATGAAAATAAATGCTTTGGAATGCTATAAAAATCAATTTGAACCCTCTGCTACCGCTAAAAACTTTAACAAAATTATTTTTGATATATTAAATGGTGGTGGAACGGAAATTATGTAAATTAAAGAGGGAGTCTTGCTCTCGTTGAAGGTCACGACACCAAAACAAGGAAAAAGCCGTGACTCCCAAAACAAGCCATAAATAGATTGATACAGAAGGTTAAACAACAATTCAAGAACTACTTCAGGAAAAACTCAGACTAGCAATCAAGTTGACGTTGGTCCAGACGCGCTGGAAGAAGAAGTGGAAGCCTTGGTAAAAGCAGAACCGTACAAAAGAGCAGCAGGATCATCGCAACGGTTTCTATGAGCGAGACTTTGCAACCTTGATGGGTGTGATTGCAATGAAAATAATTGCGCTTTACTTTTCTATGCGGTCGTTCGCAGCCTAAAATTAAGAAGAATTTCCGTGCCTGCAACGCTTACCATCCAATCCAACATTTTACACAACTCTTGAAATACCGCCGAATTTATCTAGTCATAAGGTCGCTTGGAATTCAAAAATAAAGGATTGGATATACTATGATATGGCAGAGAATAAAGAAATTAATCCAAATCCTCCAGTGCCCTTTTTTTGTTTCTGCTCTCATAAAAGGTGTGGCGGCAGGAACTGAACATAGAATGGTGTTGCAGCGGTTTAATTTTGAGTTCATTGTTGATGTAGGGGCTAATCGGGGACAGTTTGCTTTGATATCAAGTAAAATGTTCCCTCGAGCAAAGATCCATTCCTTTGAACCCCTTGACGAACCTGCCCAAATATTCAAAAGGGTTTTTAGCAGTCATCCCAATGTAACTTTACATACTTATGCTATTGGGCGCGAAAAAATGATTACTACCATTCATATGACAAAAGATGACGATTCATCGTCTCTGTTACCTGTCACGAATATACAATCCGAATTGTTTCCTGGCGCAGTTGAAATAGGAACACGCCAGGTCAATGTATTGCCTTTGTCTCTGGCGCTGGAGAATATATTTATCCCTCCCGCTTCACTTTTGAAAATTGATGTGCAGGGGTTTGAGTTGGAAGTGTTGCGAGGCTGCGAAGATGTTCTTGATAAATTTTCATGTCTTTATATTGAATGTTCGTTTATCGAATTGTATCAAGGTCAAGGGCTGGCACATGAGATCATTTTATGGCTGGCACAAAGAGGCTTTATATTAAATGGCATTTACAATTTGTATTATGAAAAAAATGGGAAGGCTGTGCAGGGTGATTTTTTGTTTACATATGGAAAGTGAATTCTCCTGATAAAAACACCTTGTCTAAAGTTCTTGGCATTTTTACAGTACAAATATTCCGGTAACAAAAAATCTCGGTATGAATTTGACTCGCGTAAACTAAAAGAGTACCATTCGTTAAATCGACGGCGCTAAAGGAGTTTTATACTAAAATGGGACGTACAATTCTTCAGTTTTTCAAACAATTTCTTACGATGATAGGGGCAAAGATGTCAGCAGGTATGTTTCATCAACTTCATATGGTATTTAACTATATGGAACTCGGACGTTGGATGGTTGAGAACGATTTCCAGGTTGAGCGGCGGGTTCCTGATAGAAAAGCTGTTTTTGCCTCCGTTGCAACAAAGATTCAAGAAAAACAGGTCTTGTATCTTGAGTTCGGTGTGTTCAAAGGTGACAGTATGCGCTATTGGTCCAGTGCGCTTAAGCACCCTGAAACCAAACTGCATGGCTTCGACAGTTTCGAGGGCTTGCCCGAAGATTTTGACGTGGTATATACGAGGGCCACACACGACGTTAAGGGGGAGATCCCCCAGATCGACGATACACGCGTCCAGTTTTTCAAGGGTTGGTTTGATGAAGTCTTGCCAACGTACCACTTACCCAAGCACGAAGCGCTCGTCATAACGTTAGATGCGGATCTTTACTCGTCTACTATATATGTCTTGCGTTATCTTCGTCCATTTATAACGCCAGGTACTTTCATTTACTTCGATGATTTGTCTCGGCCAGATCATGAGCCTAGGGCATTTAATGAGTTTATAAAAGAAAGTGCACTTAGATTCAGACTTGTTTCTGCGGACTACTCGCTTAATACTGCTTTCTTTGAGTGTGTAAAATGATTGGTTATCGCGGATTCGTTTAAGTTATTCTATGATTTATTTAAATCAATACGCAGGTCCCTTATTCAGGGAATTGGTTGACGATTTGGTACAAGAATTTGGCCCGGGTGAGTTATATACTGGTCATGTGGAGGAAATAGAACGCAAGATATCACCTGATATAAAGTTGATTTCATCTCCCGGCCAGAATACGGCAGGCAATCTTGCCCGTATTTTATCCTGGCTGAGATATTGTACCTTTGTTTTTTTTAAAATATCGAATAAAAGAGGCGGGGGGAATCTATTTATTGTTTCCAATCCACCTATCCTTCCATGGCTTGGATACTTATTTCATAAATTGTGGGGCTGGAAATATGTGGTTTTGGTTTACGATATTTACCCGGAAATGTTGATTGGTTTTTCCGGGTTCTCAAGCTCCGGACCCGTGGCTCGTGCCTGGTATTTTCTCAATCGCTTGGCGTTTGAAAATGCGGAGGCAGTTATTACCATCGGTAAATATATGGCCCGAACGCTCGATCGAATGTATGACTCTAATAAGACATGCGCTCGTGAAACAGTGGTTATCCCCAACTGGGCTGATCCAGATATCATTCGTCCAATTCAAAAATCTAAAAATCCTTTTGCCAAAAAATATGCTCAGTTGGATTGTCTGACTATTCTATATTCAGGCACGATTGGCATCAAACACAATATAAGCGCAATGCTTCAAGCCGCGATTAAGCTGAACCGGAATATCAATGATGTGCATTTTATTTTTATTGGGCGCGGGGATGGTTTTAATTCGATTTCGAAGGTGATCGAAATGAATAAGTTGGAAAACACAACTTTGCTCCCATTTTTGCCGGAAAATCAGCTTGTTTTTTCTCTGGCGAGCGGCGATGTCGCTGTAGTTGCGTTGGAGAATGCGGGGCAGGGGGTTTATGTGCCTAGTAAGACCTACTATGCTCTTGCGGCTGGATCCGCTATTCTAGCATTGTGTGATCAGGAAAATGAATTAGCAGATATAGTTAAATCATATCATTGTGGTTTGACTGTTCAATCAGATGATATCGAGGGCTTTATCGCCGCATTGCATCGATTTAGAGATGATCGCCAATTCTTGGACACCTGCCGTCAAAATGCTAGGATCGCGGCTGAAACCCTTTTCTCAAGACGAAATTGCACCCAAATATATAAACAAATCTTGAGAAAGATAAACTTTGGAGAAGAAAGGCGTGATATATAGAACCTTTGGGAAACGTGTATTTGACATTCTGGCTGCTTTGCTGGGCTTGATTGTCTTTAGCCCTATCATGATTTTTATCGCTTTTTTGGTTCGTGTAGTCTTGGGCGCGCCGGTATTGTTTCGCCAAAAAAGGCCAGGCTTGAATTGTGAATTATTTGTATTATATAAATTTCGTACCATGGTCGACCTAAGAGATCAGAATGGAGAATTGTTGGCTGATGATCATAGACTGCCGTCTTTTGGTAGGTTTTTGAGAAGTACAAGTTTGGATGAATTGCCCGAGCTTTTCAATGTCTTGTTAGGCAATATGAGTCTGGTTGGTCCAAGACCCCTTCTTGAAAGATATCTGGATCGTTATACGTCCAATCAACTGCGACGCCATAATGTCAAACCAGGACTTACCGGTTGGGCGCAAATTAATGGTCGCAACGCCATTACCTGGCAGGAGCGATTTATTTTGGATGTCTGGTATGTGGATAATTTATCCTTTATATTGGATATAAAAATTATTCTAAGAACGTTTGGGGCAATACTAGGTCGTAAAGGAATTTCCCAACCTGGAAAAGCAACCATTGATGAGTTTATGGGCGATCATTAATCTAACATCAATAATGGATAAGAAATCATAACCGCAGAGACGCGGAGTTTACAGAGTTTTTAATGGTTTTCTCCGCGTTCTTTGCCCTCTGCGGTAAAAAATGATACTTTTCGGCGCCGCAAGGCGAATCTATTATTCACGTTAATCTATTTTGGGTATTTGCCCTCCTGGAAAATCAGCAGACGGAATTATATAAAAAATGTTAATGATATTTAGTTAACCAGCGCTTGGTGTGCTTAAAATTCACACAGATTGGCTGATAAAATGTGTTTATGTAGCAAGCACAATCAAAATTTATACTCCTTGGAGGATCAATGTTACAAAAGATTGTAATTTTAGGTGCGGGTAATTTTGGACGCGAGACACTCGATGTTTTTAATGCTGTTAATAAAATTAATCCTGCTTTTGATGTTTTGGGGTTTTTGGATGACAACGAACAGAAGAAGGACAAAAAATTAAATGGGAAGCCTGTTTTGGGTGGGATTGACTGGTTGATTGGAAAGGATTTAAATCAGATAAAGGCAATATGCGGAGTGGGAGAACCTCATGTTAGGCGTAAAATTATTGCGAAGGCCGAAAAATTAGGCGCTCAGTTTTGTAATGTGATTCACCCCGCAGCGGTCATAACCGACTTTGTGGATATGGGAGTCGGTATTGTAATAACAGCTGGCTGTATTTTAACCTGCAATATTACAATCAAGGATCATGTTCATTTAAATTTAGACACAACAATTGGGCACGATGTTGTAATGGAAAAATTTGCAACTACAGCGCCTGGAGTTCATATCTCTGGTCAGGTGGATATTGGTGAGGGTACATATTTTGGCACTGGCGCAGTTGTGGTGGATAAGATAAAAGTTGGTGAATGGACTATTGTTGGAGCGGGTGCTGTTGTGGCAAAATCCTTGCCGGCCAATGTTACTGCTGTTGGTGTTCCGGCAAAGGTAATAAAGATCCGCCAACCCGGATGGCATTTGGAATAGCTTGCGATGACACGGACAATAATCCGGAGAATTTGATTAACGGTCTTGGTAAAGTATTTGATCAATTTGGAGTATGTTATGGATAAACCAGCTATTTTAGGAAATACGCCTGTTTTTGATGATCGTTTGGGTATTGTGTCACCGCGATTGCCGAAGTTGGAGCAAATTCAGGATCCGTTAAGCGAAGCATTGCGAACAGGGCAACTCACAAATCACGCCTTTCATGTGCCGCAATTTGAAAAAGCATTATCAGACCGACTGAAAATGCCGCATGTGGTTTCTGTCGGAAACGCTACACTTGGCTTGATACTCGCGTTGGAAGCGCTTAACCGCGATGGGGAGGTGATCCTGCCTAGTTTTACTTATTGTGCCACTGCCCACGCTTTGTACTGGAGTCGTCACAAGCCGGTCTTTGTCGATATCTTGCCAGACACATTTACCATTGACCCTGCTGCTGTCGAATCTGCCATTACTCCGAACACTGCTGCTATCATGGCGGTTCATATCTACGGGCATCCTTGTGAGATTGATACCCTGGAGGAAATTTCAAAACGCTATGGTTTGCCTTTGCTTTTTGATTCTGCACATGCTTTTGGCAGTCAATATCAAAATGAGCCTATTGGTCAATTTGGGGATGCCGAAATTTTTAGCTTCCACGCCACCAAAGTATTTCCTGTTGGAGAGGGCGGTTGTATCACTACTCACGATAAAAATCTGGCAGAGCATTTAAAGCTTTCGCGTAAATTCGGCGATCCTGGTGATGAGAACACCCGTTTTCCCGGTATGAATGCTAAAATGCAGGAATTTAACGCTATAATTGGTGTGGAAATGCTTAAAGTTGTTGATGAACATATTGCCAATCGCCGCCGTTATGCGGCTTATTTGATTGAGCGGCTGGGGAGGCTGCCGGGTATTTCCTTTCAGTCAATAAAACCGAATGTTTTCACGAATTACCAGAACTTCGTCATTTTGGTGGATGAAGTTTATTTTGGTGTATCGCGCGACATGCTTTTTGATGCGCTGCTTGCCGAAAATATCCTTGCTCGTAAATACTTTTTTCCCCCGCTTCATTTGCATGATGCCTACTCAGACTATCGCTCCATTAATCTGCCTATTACTGAATTTGTATCCAAACGGGTATTATGCCTGCCTTTTTATTCGGAAATGACCGAAAAAATGCTGGACAAGATCTGTGTTGCGATCGAGCAGGTTCATTTCCATGCAAATATTGTGCGTGAATATTATTCAAATTTAGCTTGACTCGGTATGTGATGGGCGAATTAGGATTTTGGTGCGTTTGATTGGATTAAAAACTTTAGTATGGGTACTTGACACTATCAGCAATTGCTAAATGGTGTGATATTTTATTGAGGAATAAGACATTGATTACAAAAAAAGGAACGCTCCCGATTCCGGTAGTGCGGCTTCGTTATCTCTTATTGTTGGATGTGGTGATTGCTTGCGCGGCTTTTACGTTCAGTTTGCTGGTACGTTACGAGGCATTTCAGATATTTTTTGAACTCGTTGAAAAACATTGGTTTTTGATATTTTTAAGCGCCCTTATCCATCTTTTCTCTAACTATATAGGTAAACTCTACACGCGGGTATGGCGTTTTGCCGGTATTATGGATGCCATTCATGTTTTTAAAGCGGTATCTCTTTCTTCAGGTATTTTAATTTTTGCAAATTACATTATTTTTCCCTGGGTCAATCTCTCAAATATCCAAAATTTTTCGATTTTTTTTCTAAATTGGGTATTCAGTTTAGTCTTTTTAGGTGGATCCCGCTTGGCATTGAGAATAAGCTTAAATTGGCTTACAACTCACAATAAAAAATTTTTAAGCCAATTGGTTCCAAAATGTCGCGTCTTGATTATAGGGGCAGGTACGTTGGGTGAAAACATTGCGCGGTGGATGCTGCAAAATCCTGATTTTGGTTTTACCCTTGTAGGGTTTGTTGATGATAACCCCGCAAAACATTTTTCTTACATCCATGGTGTAATGGTGTTGGGAGGTCGAAAGGATTTGCCAAGACTGGTTAATGAATACAATGTGAATGAAGTCATAATAGCTATGTCAAAGGCTTCGTCTTCGGTGTTGGATGATACTTTTAGTATTTGCGCAGATCTGGACCTTCAAATCCGAATAATTCCAGGTTTGGCTGATATGTTGGGAGGTACATTATCTATCGCCCAATTGAGGCAATGGCGTCCGCTGAATAAAAGTGTTCATACTCATACGCGTCCGATTGAAAAGCCTGATACATTTCACAATATTTTGGTTGCAGGCGGTGCAGGTTTTATTGGAGCTAATTTTGCCCGCTATATGTTGGCAAAATATCCTGATTATCGCATTGTAGTTTACGATAAGTTAACTTATGCCGGTAATTTGGATAATTTGCAGGATTTGGATGAAAAATATGCCGATAAATATGTTTTTGTGAAAGGCGATATTTGTAACGGTGAACAAGTTAACGACACAATACAGCAATATGAAATTGACGCCATTGTCAATTTTGCTGCTGAGACTCATGTGGATCGCTCACTATTCAATCCGGATGTCTTTGTCCAAAATAATGTGTTTGGAACGCATAAATTATTGGAGGCGGCAAAATTATTTGGGAATATCCGTTTTCATCAAGTCTCAACTGATGAAGTCTATGGGGAAGTGCTTCGCGGGTCTTTTCACGAAGATGATCCGCTAGAAACACGCAGTCCTTATTCAGCGAGCAAAGGAGCTGCCGATTTGCTCGCAAGCTCTTATTACTTTAGTTTTGGTTTGCCGGTGACGATCACCCGGGGAAGTAATAACATCGGTCCTTATCAATATCCCGAAAAAGTTGTGCCTCTCTTTATAACGAACGCATTGGAAAATCAGCCTTTGCCTATATATGGCGATGGCAAATATGCGCGTGATTATCAACATGTAATGGATCATTGTAGTGGTATTGATCTGGTGTTGCATTGCGGTCAGTTAGGAGAGATTTATAATGTTGGCGGTGGAAATGAAGTGGAAGCTTTAAACTTAGCAAAATTGATCCTGAAAAAATTAAATAAACCATATTCCCTTATTCGTTTTGTTGAAGATCGTATTGGTCAGGATCGCCGTTATAGTTTAAATTGTGCCAAGATAAAGAACCTTGGTTGGGTGCCTCAATATACTTTTGAAACTGCAATCGACGACACCATTCATTGGTATATAAATAATGAATGGTGGTGGCGAAAAATTAAATCAGGTGAATATTTGGAATACTATGAAAAGCAATATCGGGAACGCCTGGATAAAGCGATAGAAACTGTTTTTTCCCCTTCTCAGGGGGATGAGCTATAATCTATTTCTAGTTTATGTCTTTAACGAAGTCTGCGGTCAGGGCTATTCGTTTCTTATTCGTTTCATGAAACGAATGACAAATCAGAGTAGAGAAAAAAGTTGAATAAAAATTGGGTGCTCCTGCTGAATACGATTATTTCGATTATTCCATGAGTAACTACGAAATATTAAATGCATAAAAAAAATTATCTGCCCGCCATCTTCTTGGTAGGGATATGTAGGCTAATATGTTTAGAGGTAAATTATGAAACAAAATACAGATTTATGTGCTTTTATAGTTGTCATTTAACCGCCAAATGATTTTAGCTTGAGGAAATATGTCAAACGAATTTGAAAATACTTTCGATGATGCCATTGATTTTAAAAGACTCTTTGCTGCCCTGCGAAGATGGGCCTGGCTCTTGATCTTGGTGACTGTTCTTGGTGTTGCTTCTGCTTATTTTTATTCTCGTCAGCAAATACCAGTTTATGAAGCTACCACTAATGTTCTCGTAACGCGCAATTCACAGCAAACCATTGGAGATATCTCGCAATCCCTGAATCTTACCCAGCTTGTCGAAACCTATGTGCGCATGCTGACTTTGAACGAATTTTTGGGAATTGTCTCTGAACGGCTGGGCTATACGGTCATAAGTGGAAACGTGAAAGTTGCCGCGTTGACCAATACCCAGGTCATCCAGTTGCATGTGCAGGATACAGACCCGGCCCGCGCCGCCTTGATCGCCGATACCATGGTGATCGTATTGGGTGAGCAGAACGAATCCCTGCAAGCCGGGCGCTACTCCGAAGCGGAAAGAAGCTTGGATATCCAAATTGCAGACCTGGAGACGCGCATTGCAGATGTTCAGGCCAAATTGGATGAAGCCAAAACGGATGCGCTTGTCAAGCAGATCGCCGAAGCCCAGACCAATATCGATGCCACGGTCAGCGCCATTAAAGCGGTCACTCTGGACCTGCAGCGTCTCAGAACCATGACCTGGTATGGCGCTCGTTTTCGCCTGCTCGAAAAAGAGTCCCTGCTTGTGGAACAACAAGCCCAATTTGATCGCCTGAACGGTCAACTCGCAAACCAGCAAACCAAATTAACCGATCCCCAGGTACAGGCGGATGCCAACCTGCTTTCTTCCATCCAAACCCAGATCACTTATCTGGAAGGACAGATCGAAAAGACCCATCTGAGCATTGAAGATACTCAAAAGAGATCGAGTTCCTCAAGCCGTTGATCACAGAGGGTGACTTTAACTCCGTGGTCGTGGAAAAGGAAAATTTCCTGAAGACCCAGCAATCCCTGCTAACGTCCTATCAGAATGTTTATACAAACCTGCTCAGCACGGAGGATATCAAGCGCTCCACCAATGAGATCGATAACCTCAGGCAGAATTTGGAGCTATACCAGAATCGCTATCTTGATCTCTTGAATAGCCGTGAGAATATCAAGAACCAGAAACTTCAGAACATTCCCACCATTGAACAAGTCAGCCCGGCTGCCGCGTCAGAAAGACCTGTGAAGCCGCGCACCAGCTTGAACACCCTGCTTGGCGGTGTGGCCGGATTGATCCTTGCCTTGAGCTTTGTTCTTTTGCGCGATATGACGGATGATGCGATTAAAGGCCGCGAGGATGTGGAGAGTCTGCTCAACACCAAGGTGGTCGGCTACGTGGTGGATAATAAAAATGAAGTGGATGGGGAAGGTATCTATGTTGCGCGTGCGCCGCGTTCCCCGGTAGCAGAAGCTTTCCGTGCCTTGCGTACCAACCTGGAATTCTCCGCCAAAGATACGCCTATAAAGAGTCTGATCGTCACCAGCGGAGGACCTGGAGAGGGAAAGACAACGGTTGCATCCAATCTCGCCGCCATTCTGTCGCATTCAGGAAAAAAAGTGATTTTGATGGACGCAGACTTACGCCGTCCGCGGGTGCACAAATATACGGGTGTTTCTAATACCGTTGGCTTGAGCGATATCCTTGCAGCTGAACAAAAAATTGAGATTAATGATTATCTGCAAACCCTTGAAAACCTGCCGGATTTGCATCTCTTGCCCAGTGGCGGGCTTCCTGCCAATCCAAGCGAATTGCTCGGATCTGAAAAAATGAGACAGCTGCTGGCCGATCTTTCCGGATCATATGATTACATAATTATCGATGCCCCACCAATGCTGGTGTCTGATCCGCAGGTGCTTCTGGGTTTGGTGGATGGTGTTTTGCTTGTGTTGGTGCCTGGCAAGACGCCCCGCGATGTTGTGTCGGCAGTAAAAGAACAGGTCAGCCATACCGGCGTGCGCCTTTTGGGTGTTGTGTTTAATCGTTTGAAACAAGGCAAACGGTCTGGTTATTACGGCGGATATTCGGGCAGTTACTATAATACCTACTATTCCTCGAGCTATTACGCCCAGGATGATACAGAAGCAAATGGCGCAGTCAAGAAAAAAGGTCTGTTTAAAAAGAGTAAAAAGCGCGCCTAGGGGCATCGGCTTAAGAGGTTAACATGTCAGGTCAACAAAGAACAGTCTGCCCGCATTTAGGGTTGCGCCAGGATAACGCAACCCACATGGGATTTCCCTCGGTTGCTAATTTTTGTTTGAATTGCAGGAATCCCACCCTGCCCAGCCTTGCGCATCAAAAGAGCCACTGCCTCGGCAGCGCACATGTCGAATGCCCGGTTTACCTGGCACAGGGACGGGTTTCCATGCCGGCGGATTTGCGTGGAACAGCCTTACCAATCAGCGGGAATATACTGAAGTTCGTCCCGATTTTTGTTATCGTTTTGTTGGGTATTATCTTTTTTGTGGTCCGTCCCATGCTTTGGCCCAAAGATTCACAGATAGATGTCCCAGAGCCAATCCTGCCCCTTGTTGTTCAACCAACTATGATATCTGCGCCTGCCGCTCAAGATCCGACGCCCACCTTATCAGAATCTGTCGCTGTAGTGCCCATTCCCAGTTCAACTCCCGAATTACCTCGCCCCATTCTCGCTTTTGAGGTAACTCGTGTCCCTTTAGGCGGAAACCAGTCCTATCTTATTCATGTGGTTAAGGAACAGGAGACCCTGGACCTAATTGCAGTCAATTACAATACGACCGTCCAGGCTATCATCGCAGTCAATTACAAGATTACACCTCCCGTCTGGGTGGATTACCCAATCGTTGTTCCGGTAGGTGCAGAAGACGAGACCGGTCTCCCATCATTTATTGTGTATGAGGTAAAAGACGAGGAACTGATCTCTTCTAAATTGCTTGCAGAGAAGCTAACTGTTGATGTGGAAAGTCTGGAACGCTATAATGGCTGCAGTAATGATTGTCAGTTTGCAAGGGGGGATGTTTTGCTGATACTACAGACGCCGTAATATCATTCCCCGCTGAAGATCACCTCGATCGTTAGATCATTGCGTAGTTCCAATCGCGCTGTCCATGCGTCAGCATTTTCTGTCAAGGGAATGTTGGCGCTTTTGATTCTGACTCCGCTGGGCAGATTTACTGTCAGGACAAAAGGCTGTGAGACCATACCCGGTTGTTTTTGTACCTTCAGCCGGTATGTCCACGACTGATTTTCATCGTCCCATGTTACAACATTGGCTGGTAGGTTATATTCAAATATGGTATTTGTAGACTGGCGTGTTGGCGTGATTACCATCATGCCAAAGACCTGCGCGCCTGAGATGTCCTCGCTGCCAAGGTCGTCTGTGCGGGCAGGGATGGTCTCCCCCAGCATAGTGGCTTCCGCAGGGATCTCCCGGGGATTGGAATGTAATAGCTCTGTTCCTTTGGGAGTATAAATGCGCAGATAACCCCAATGGCATTCATCGATGTTATATACTGCGTCTGGTATTTGTTCTGGCTGGTTGACGGGAAGTAAAAACCTGCTTGTGAAAAAAGGTTCGCACAGGACGCTCAACTTCGAATGGTTAATCTGTTCTATCTGCAGGCGGCCGCTTGGCGCCGTCGGAACTGTCAAGTTTAGGTTATATTTAAATAACATCTCCATAACTGCGTTCGATTTGTTATACCCCATATTGGCATCCACTGTCATCAGGTAATCAGAGTTTTGCGGGATGCGTACGGAGCCGTCCCAATTCCTGCGTTCCAGAAATTTGCCCGCTTCTTCATTGTCAAATTGCAAAAGAAGGTGCTTTTCATCAAGGAGTTCAAGCATCACAGGCATGAGTTTGGTCCATATTTGTCCGCGCGCGTTCAGTATTTTTTCCAGTAAAGGCTTCGCAAGTTTGCTGATGAATTGTTTACGGTCCCACTTGCCGGTTACACCTTTGGGTCGTGTTTCCTTGGCGGAGCGCATATAATCCAGTACGTTCTCATGAGTGATGGGGAAACTTACATTATCAACACGCACTGGTCCTAGTGTTTCCAGCAGGCGTACGATCATATGCGTGTCCATGGCGATGACGCCGTTTGCGGAAGTTGATTTGGAATAAGAGTAGAAATATTCTGCCCAGGAAGCGGTAGTTGGGAAGTTCGTGAACCAATTCGAATCTCTGAATAGCAACATTTCGATATTCATGAACTCCTCAAATTGCCAGGGTGGAATGGGATGGGGTTTGCTGAGATCATCCACTAATTCTGAAGATTCAATATTGATACTGATCAACTTCCCATCCATCACTACTGCTGAGCCTGCCGCTGTTAGGTACCCGCCGGTTGGACGCAGTTCATCTTCATTTTGCATGAGAATTAAATAGGTTTGGGGACCAGCTTCGCCGCCTCCCAGTAATTGTGGAGCGATGCGCACCATGCTCAAGGCATCTTCCATGGGAAACGCGCCTGAGAGCGAGTTGAAAAGCGGATCGATCTTGCCTTCCACAATATTTTTAATCCTTGGGATCAACATCCCCGCTTCGATCTTTTTTCGCGCCTCCTGCGCCTGTGCCAGCGAGATCTGCGCATTCAACAACTGTGGGCTTGCAGATTGTAATTTCAAGAGCAGATCCATTACCTCCAATGGCTGGTCGTTTAACAATGCGGTTTCAATTGCAGGTGTAATTGCGCTTAATCCCTCGTCTGCTGCGCTTGCAAGGTTTTGCGCCAGGGCAAGAACCGGTTCCGCCTGACTCACCGTTCCGCCGTATTTAGGGATCCAAGCCAGGTATGGTGCCGTCCATAGATAGGGCCGTACTTCAGTCTCAAGCGTATCCAGGTTAACTCGCAGCTCATGTACTTTACTGGCCATTTCCGGTAGCTTCTCGAGATCGGGCGTCGGGATAAGGTAGGTTTCCAATGCGTTTGCTTTTGTTTCAATCGCCAGTACGTGTTGATAAATATTCCAAGCCTTCCAGCTGAGAAAAGTTATGGCAAACAGCGCTAGAAGAGAGAATGCTATGACTGCCTGCTTAACGATACTCGACTTGACGGGGGGCGGCACGTGATCGGTGTTCAGGCGTTTTTGTTCCATATTCACCATCTCGGCCAGTTGTTCAATCCCTTTGCGCTGCCAGTCGCTGAGCGTGCTGTTTGCGGATGGCTGGGATTCATTGCCTGTAAAGCGATATGTTGCCCGCTCAAGATCAGTGAGTCCATCTATGCGGCCATATACAAAGAATAAAATGGAATTATCAAGGCTTTCCCACGCATCTCGCAGACTGGACGGAAAAGACTCCCCGCGTAAAAATGGAGCGAAATACTGCGCCGCCAGGATTCCAAACACCCCCCAGCGTGTATCGAGTCTTTTTCCCTTGCGCGGCGGGTTGGGTGGCATCATCTTTCGAAAAACGTCCGTTACCATTTGTACAAGCTGTTCGCCGGAGGATTTGCTTGTTCCTGGAGCTTTCCAGGGATGATCATTCAGCATATCCGGGGCGCGTAGGTTTGAAAGGATTTCTTTCAACAACTCAATATGTAATGTGTTTGTTTTTTTCATCTATATAATAGGAGTATTTTGGGGGTCAGATTGTCTATTGAGAAGGATTTCAAATCCGTAAAAAATCCGTAACGATTTTACTGCACCAATTCATTATAATGTAGCCCATTGATTAATTGGATATCAACCCTCTAGATTAATAAATTTATTAAAGGAGAATAAAAATGAATATAAAAAATCGTTTTGTGATCGCGGTAGCTCTGGCTATGGTGCTTGTTTTAATTGCAGCCGGTACATGGGCTGCACCCAAATTAGCAGGGACTGTCCCGCCTGTTCCTGAGACTGGTGGATCAGAGGTGGACACAAGTGTACCTGTTCCTGCTGTCGGCGCCCCGGCTTGTGTCGGCGGGCCGGTAGATATGCGGACCGCGATATTCACACCAAATGAGACTGTTTGTATCAGCGTTTTGAATGTGGCAGACCCTGTTACTGCTTATGTCGCAGCTCCGGAAGGGAAAACCTTTGTCGGCGATGTATTCAAAGTCACGGCCCCTTCCACGGATACCATTGTCCAGGTTTGTTACGCCTACCCGACCGAACTTGCTTCCAAAGAAGCTAAAATTTACAAACTGAACGAGGAAGCAACCCCGTTTGTTTGGATTGAAGTTCCCGGCGCAGTTGTCGCGGATGGCACCCTCTGCGTTTCAAGCGCTGTGGGTCCAACAAGCAATATCGGTGTCTTTGCCTTGATCGGCAACCCATAATATCCTGGCTTGTATCTAAAATAAAATCAGGAAAGACTGCGTGTCTTTCCTGATTTTATTTTAAGCCTTGGGTTTGACAAATAATAGGCGGGATAATAACGCTGGAAATTTACTTACCAATTATCTTGACGAGAATTATTGTTTTATGTTCACTTAAACTGTGTGCATTTTGGCAGGTTCTAGGGAAAAAGGAATAGTATAATAATTTTATCCACTGAGAAATTTCGATCGAGAATACACTCCTTGTTGGTGTCAAATAAAACGGTTGTGTCAGCCAGATTTCCTTTCAAATTTTTATAACCTTTGTCACATATCCAATATTAAACCTGTTAATGTCATCCATTCAATGTAGAAACTGTGGTTTTGTTAATCCTCCAAACATGCGTTTTTGTGGGAATTGCGGTCTGCGTCTATTGGCGACGGGCGTTCTGCCTGTTATTGAACCTATTCCCGATCACGTAGGTGCCAACCAGCTGGGCGAATTAGTCGGGGCAGATTTGTTGGATAGATTCAGACAGGCAGGTCTTGAAGCCACTGGTCAGCATCGCAAGGTAACAGTGCTGTTTGTAGATTTATCAGGATATACCCATCTTTCCGAGCAGCTTAATGATAGTGAACAGGTATACGAATTGGTGCAGCGCTGTACTAAAATGTTCGCGAATGATGTATATAAGTATGATGGGATGGTGGATAAATTCACCGGGGATGGATTGATGGCTCTATTTGGCGCGCCTATTGCGCATGAGAATAGTGCCGAACTTGCCATCCGCGCTGCGCTCGACATGCAATCTGATCTGGAAAAATTGAGCGCGGAACTTAAAGACCGCCTCGGTTCGGAAATCAAGGCGCACATTGGCCTGCATTCGGGCAGTGTCGTGGTCGGAGGGATTGGCTCGAACATGATGATGAATTACACTGCCATTGGCGATGTGGTCAACATGGCCAGCCGCATTGAAACTGCGGCTGATTCCGGCACAATTCTTGTCAGCGATGTTGTATATAAACAGGTACGTACCTTATTTGATTTTGAGGCGGTTCCGCCCTTGCACTTGAAAGGTGTCGGACAGCCGGTCGTTACTCATCGTGTACTTGGGACGAAAACCAAGCCGGGTTCGGTGCGTGGGATCGAAGGTTTATACGCTCCGATGGTTGGTCGTGACGGCGAACTTGCACGTCTGAACCAGACTGTTAACGCCATGAATAGTGAAAAATTGGGGCGTTTCTCTGCGGTCAGCGGAGAGGCGGGTATTGGGAAGAGCCGATTGATTTCAGAATTTAAATTCTTCCTATCACAACTACCGGTGCAGGTCCTGGAAGGCTACAGTCTGATCTATCGAAAGGGTATCTCCTATTGGATATTCCAGGATATGCTCCTGCGCTTGCTGGATGTGGATGCTGAAACTCCGAGAAGCGAATGCCAGGCTAGATTACGTGAGCGTGTTATCCGTGTATTGCCCAACCGGGTCGATGATGTTTTGCCCTATCTCGAGCAGATGCTCTCTCTGCCGCTCTCAAATCCTGAGACGGCAAAACGGATCAACTATTTGGCGGCTGAACAGCTTCGTCAGCAAATATTTCTGGCTGTTCGAGATTTAATCCTCGCAGAAACAAGCCAGAAGCCGGTTGTGTTGATCCTCGAGGATTTGCATTGGGCAGATTCGGGTTCTTTGGAATTGCTCGAGTTTCTAATGGATAGTCTGGTTAAAAATCCAGTCGTGATCGTGGCTGTATCCCGTTCTTTTGGGGATGGGAAACTCGCTGATATTACAAAAAGGGCCAGCGAACTTCTCCGGTTGCGGTTCACAGATTTATCGCTGAAGAGCCTGTCTCCAGATCAAAGTGACCGGCTTTTCTCGCAACTATTGGCGATCCAGAACATGCCGGAGGCGATGCGTGCTCATATTGTTCAACTGGCCTCCGGTATTCCCTTGTATCTGGAGGAAATTCTGCGCATGTTGATGGATCGAAACCTGCTGATTCGGGTCGATGGGCATTGGCGGCTTGCAGATAAGGTCGACCATATCCTATTGGGTGTTCCCGATACCATCGAAGGATTGATCCTGACGCGTTTTGATCATCTTGAATTGATTCAGCGCCATATTTTGAAAGTGGCAAGTGTGATTGGCCGCTCATTTACACGCGCCATCATTATTGAATGTCTGCCAACCCTCACCGTAGAGGAAGTTAATCAATCCATGCGCGTCTTGCTCGAACGTGAGTTTATTCTCCCCGACCTGTCGCCTGGCGGCGAGTATATGTATAAGCACGTTCTGGTTGCAGATACGATTTATAGTACTTTACTTAAGCGCGAGCAGAAGGAATTGCATGGCCGGGTGGCTGAGACCATTGAAAAGCTGTTTGCGGATAATCTCGAAAACCAGATTGATGTTCTTGCCCGCCATTATTTTTGGAGTGACCACGAAGAGCGTGCCCTTTATTACTTGATTTTGGCCGGACAGAAGTCTGCGCGCAACTACAATACGGCACAGGCGCAAAAATATTTTGAAGATGCGTTGTCGTTATTACCCAAAGTCGAACACTTGCCCCAACAGGCTATTCAGATTCATATCGGGTTGGGAGATGCTCTGTCATTGGCTGGCGACTATCCGAATACACGGGCGGCTTATGGGCGCGCCGCCCGATTGATTGCCGAGGATAAGAATGTCAGTCCTGAAATTGCCTGTAGTATACAAAGAAAGATCGGAATGACCCATGAAGGTCAGGGTGATTATGATCAAGCATTGGTCTGCCTTGGGATTGCACGCAAGATACTTTTGGAAAATGGGTTGGATTCACCTGCTGAACTCTCTCAAATCCTGAATGATACTGGTTGGATTTACTTTCGCCGCAGCAATTTGGACGAGGCCGAGAATTACCTGATGCAAGCACAGACCCTGGCTGAAAAAGCCGCCCGCTTGGATGTTGTTTCATCGGTTTACAACCGCCTTGGTGGGGTGCATTATCAAAAGGATCAGTTAAAACAGGCTCGTATTTTCGTTGCTAAGAGCATCTCCATTCGTGAAGAGATCGGCGATATTTTGGGTGTTGCGCGTTCATATAATAATCTTGGCAATCTTGGCTGGAAACTGGGTGACTGGGATGAGGCTTTGGATAATTTTAAGCGTAGCGCAGAATTACAGACTAGGCTGGGCGATATGGAGGGGATTATTATGCTCAATGGTAATCTGGGGCTGCTGCAGATTGACCGTGGTAATACAGATGAAGCTCGGCAATACTTGGAAGAAGCGTTGAATCAAGCTGAGCAAATCGGTCATAATTTTCATATTGCATTGTCTAATCATAATCTGAGCGTACTTTTCAATGCTCTTGGAGAATGGTCACTTGCTCTTGAACACAGCTTGCGAAGTGAAGCATTGCTCAAGAGTCTTGGAGAAAAAGCTACCTTGGTGGATGTGTTCGTGAATAAGGGTAGTATTTACCTTGGAATGAATGACCTTATAAAGGCTGCCCAGTGTGGAGAATCCGCTGTTTCCTTGCTGGCTGAATTTACCGCCGATACTGACACAGAAGTCAAAGGGACCGCCTTGAGATTGCTGGGCGATGTTGCTTTGGCCGTGAATAATGCGGATGAAGCCGAAAGACAATATCGTCAGGCGGAGCAGATCTTTGAAGCGACTGACAATCACTTGGAGCACGGACGTTTACTAATGCGGCGGGCACGTCTTGCTGCGCTTAAATCTGACCGCGAACTCTCCAAATCCTATCTTAAGAATGCAGAAAGAACTTTCAATCAATTAGGCGCTCGTTTGGATATCCAAAAACTGGACACCCTGGAACGGGAGTTGCGTTTTCCTCACAATTCATAATTTTATTGCTCGTTTTTTTCTAAATTTTTGCTTAATTTAAAAAGCCCCGACTTTTGGGTCGGGGGCTTTTATGTTCTTTATGTCTATTGTATTATTGGTCGAGCAGGAAGAACGATGTAGCTGTGTTGGAATTTTCAGCATCCGGACTTTCCCCGGCTGCAAAGCCATCCATGAATGTGGGATCTGAAATAGTACCGGCCCATGTACCGCGAGCCCCAGCCCACGTTCCACGTGCGCCAGCCCACGTGCTGTAACCGCCGGCCCATGTACCGCGAGCCCCAGCCCACGTTCCACGTGCACCGGCCCAAGTTCCGCGAGCTCCAGCCCACGTTCCACGTGCACCGGCCCAAGTTCCGCGAGCTCCAGCCCAAGCGCCATATTCACCCGCCCAAGTTCCGCGAGCTCCGGCCCACGTTCCTCGAGCTCCATCCCATACTCCGTAACCGCCAGCCCAGTCTGCGTATGGATCATATAAGCGGAAGGTAGCGGTAGCTTCGTCGTAGTATGAGTAGCCTTCGTAATGGATCGTTCCAGCCAGGTCGGCTTGGATATCCATCCCGTCATTGGCGGTTCCGCTGACTTCAGCGAAGACTGCGTCAGGAGCATTTACCATGCCCGCGCCTTGCTGCCACATGCTGTATAAGGCGTCTGTGGTGTTCGCATCCACCCATGGGAGGGCAGTGCCTGTTAACCGCATTTTGACTTCGTTAGGAGTAAGGGAAGGGTTGTTTGAAATAACAAGTGCCGCGACACCTGAGACGACCGCTGTTGCTTGCGAGGTTCCTGCCAGATTGAAATAGGATTTCTTAATCCAATTATCCGGATATTGTTTGACAAGCACTGATTTTGCCGGTACCACTGAGGTGATGTGTCCACCTGGAGCGATTAGATCGGGTTTTACAAAACCATCCAGGGTAGGTCCTGTACCAGAAAACGGAGTAATATAGTCGTCGTTCCAGTCTGCGGGGGTGAAATTGTCAGTGAATGCACCTACTGTGATAACGTATGGGTTATTCCCCGGAACCGTGACGGTCATAGGATCTGGTCCGTTATTGCCCGCGGCAACAATCACGGTCAAACCATTTGCCCAAACCTGGGTTACTGCTTGATTAAGAGGATCAGCCCAATATGGAGATTGAACCGGAGCGACTAGGGAGAGATTGACGATCCGGATATTATAGCGTGCTTGATTTTCGAGAACCCACTGAAGCCCCATGATCACTGTTTCGTAGGTGCCGTATCCGGTTTCATCCAGAACGCGCACACCAGCAAGTTTGACATCTGGAGCTACTCCATTCCAGTCGCCATCTGCGCCCTTCTGGCTGTTGGCAATGATACCGGCGACGTGGGACCCGTGGCCGTTGGGATCAATGGGTTTGCGGCTTGAGGAAATAAAATCCTTCCATGCAACAATACGATTGGATTTATTGTTCGCGCCTTTTGCTAACATCGGCAATTCGCCGAATATACCTGTATCGAGTACTGCCACGGTCACGCCAGAGCCGATCACTCCCTCTCCCCAAACGATATCAGCACCGATCACGTTCGGATAGTCGGTGGTGGTAACGCCTTTTCCTTATTCTTTTCTTCAACATTACTATCTTTACTATCTTTCTTCTTTTCCTTGTCATCCTCGCCAGGTTTATCATCATCGCTGGATTGAATAGTTCCATTAGGCACGACTGCGACGATTTCTTTTTCCAGGCGTAATCGGGCAGCGGCCTGATCGGTAAGCAGTGCGCCAACGGAGCGAATAATATCCAAACGTGAGGTGATCGTACCGCCGTGTTTTTCGACCAATTGGGCAGCTGTGTCAGTGGTGGTCGCCTGAATGATGTATGACTGCTGTTTTTGGGTTGCCGAGACGGGTGTTTCGCCAATGAGGCTGACCAGCACTCCCAGAATAGCTAACGCCATCATTGTCTTTAGTATGTAAGTAAATCTTTGTTTTTTCATGGCTGCCTCCAAAAAATCTCTCAAAAACAAACAGGCCTGGCTATTTTTGCCAGGCCTGCAAGACAGGTAACAATTGTCTCAACTTCGGCGGCCTGGCGATCGTGACCGATTTCTCGGTTTTAGACCCGTGGCTTTGCGTCGTCGGTTTTCACCGATTTTGCCTTTTCGTTTCTTTTATAGTTACATCATATCACTTTCCGAAGAAAATACTATATCCTTACAAAACTGATAAAAATTCCTGGTGTAATTATCCCTTGTCAGGAATAATGTAGGTGTAAGACTCGAGTAAATCGCACGCTTTGGTTATCCGTAATTATCCTTTCGCGCGATTTTGATAGGCTCTACTATTATGTTTGCTTCAGCAGACAGGCCGAGAAGTTTGATTATATTTGAACGAGTAATATACGCGTTTCCTTCAATTAAGACCCTTCCATTAATATCTTTAATCGGTTTGACTGCAAGCATACCAACCTCAAGCTCCTTAAGCGTAATCTCCCTGACTCGGTTTTCTTCCGGAATGGGCTGAAAGCTGTGCAGGGTGGTAAGCGCTTGAATGACTTCCGGCATATAACGATTTTGAGTGGCTTTTAACTTGGCAAGGATCTCGTCATGCATTAAACCCTTTAACAGAAGTTGATCATAGTCTATACAGATATTGAGAATATGCGATCCCAGATCAACCATATAGATTTCCGGGAAAGATGGATCAAGGCACAGATCATCAATCGAACGATCTTGACCGATGATCACTTTCGTAACCAGCTCAAGGCGGGGTATGTTTTCAATAGTTTACTGGCTGCAAAGGGGTGGTTTGAAAATATCACAGCCTCTGGCGCATTGAACATCTGGTTATCTTCAATTTTATCCAGCATCTGTTGTGAAAAAGTGATCCAGCCTAATTGCGAAAGAGCGGCTGCCATCTCATATTGCCAACCGTTGTTAATTTTTAGCTCTTTAACAATATGAGCGACAAGTTGTTGGGTGCGTAATGAGCGCCCATACGCTTTGGGATTGACGATTGCCAGTACTTCTGTAAGCATACTAATGGATTCTTTTAGTGTGTTTTCAAGAAGCTCTTTTTCAGACATGATCAATTGGTACTGTCTTAAGCCGGCGTTTAATGATTGGGTGAGTAATTTGCCTGAACAGGGCTTGGAGAGGAAGCGAAATATTTGACCCTTATTAATGGCATCCATGGCTGTTGGCAGGTCAGCATTGCCAGTCAGGATCATGCGAACGGTGTTAGGAGCTAAGTCCATTGCCTGAGTTAGAAATTTAATTCCATCCATTTTTGGCATGCGGAAATCCGATACAATCACGGCATAAGGACCGCTGCTGGAAATCTTTTCCAATCCTTCAAAGCCACTTTCAGCGACATCAATATTGTATTGCGTACTCAACTCGCGCTGGAGTGAATTGAGCAGGAGAATTTCATCGTCAACAAGAAGAATTTTATCAGTCATAATTTGCTCTTCTAGGTAAACGAATGGTAAACGTTGTCCCCTTGCCGGTCTCGCTCTCGAATTCTAATGTGCCGCCATGTTTTTTAACGATCACAGTATATGCAATCGCCAGCCCCTGGCCTGTTCCACGGCCTATATCCTTGGTTGTAAAAAAAGGATCAAAAATCTTGCTTTGGATTTCTTTTGGGATACCTGTTCCGTTGTCAGTGATACTCATTTCGATTAATTCTCCCGCTTGACGGCTGGCAATAACAATCTGACCTTTCTCTTCGCCAGAGTCTTGAATGGCGTGGATGGCGTTAATTATTATATTAAACGACCTGACTCAACTCGATGGGTAGACACTCCACACCAGGAAGATTTGGGTCGAGGTCGGTTTTGATTTCCGCTATAATTTTCCATTCGTTGCGGGAAAGGGAAATGGCATTCTGAATGATTTGATTCAGGTCGGCGATCTCCTTGTTCTCACTTCCAGGGTGTGTGAAAAAACGCATGGCAGTTACAATGTGGGAAATACGGTCGATGCCTTCGAGCGATTGTTCTATCGCTTTAGGTGCTTCTTGCTTGAAGTATTCCAATTGTGCAAAGGTGACATCTTTCTCTGAATCAATCGCTAATAAAGGAATTTTGATTCCAGTTTTGACCGCGTCTTTTGCTGATCTAACTTATCGAGCCATCCAAGAATAGTATCCAGTTGTTGGCCCAAAAACGCAAATTGCTGCCTACCAATTGGGTAGGTGTGTTTATTTCATGGGCTACCCCAGCAGCTAATTGGCCAATGGCTTCCAGTTTATTAGACCGCCCCACTTGATCTTCCAGTAATCGCCGTTCCGTAATATCGGATCCAATCAATAGAAAACCGGGATGTTCCTTATCTTTTAAAACAGGGGTGTCCAATTAATCGGCAGGTCAAAAAAATCCAAACCGACAACATCATCTGAAGACAACGATAATAGTTTGCTGGCTACATCATTCCATAGAGTCACCATTCCATTATTGTCTACTCCGATCATAATAGAGGAGATCGAACTAATGATCAGGTGAATTTCATTGTATGCTTCAGAAAGTGCTTTCCGCCCTAGCTCGTGTTCAGTGATTTCATGTTTTAGGTCCAGGTTGACCTGGACGAGTTCTGCAGTACGATCTTCAATAAGCTTTTCCAGTTCGTCTCGTGAGTGCCGGAGCCTGTAATCGGCAGCTTCCAAAGATTGCAGCATTTCATGAATCGCATTGCAAAGGAATGATATTTCATCTTTACCCCTGACAGGTACACGATCGGCCAAGTCACCGCTTAAACGCACCCCCGATGACTGACCTGTGCAACGACAATACGAAGTGACTTGACTGTCTAGTAAGTAAAGGGCTGTAAGAATAAAGAAAAGGCTGCCAAAGAATACAATGTAAATAAAAAATAGGATCGTATCATACCCATGATTATAGATATCCCTGTCCATTGCAGCCTTTAAGATCATGACTGGATTATTAAACACATCCTCAACCATCATGTAACCAGCAATATTTTTAGAGTTGAGTGGGTTGATGGATATCGCAGGCCCGCTGTCAGTCACCTGCTTGGCTCCTTCAAATTCAAGACGTAATGCTGAATTTATATAAGATTCGATTTGAATGGATAATTGAGTGGTATTAGATAATTGAGCAGCGAAACTGTCCCCCAGGGATCGTCCGATCACCAATATGCCGTGCTGCGGTCCTCAGATCTACTGGTCAATATTGGATGATATGCCATAAGGTTGGTTGGTCGTTTATTAATACAAATCCAGCAGACCCAGATTTTAGATTGGAGTTTTGTGAATTGGGAAGATTGATGATCTGGTCAAGAAGATTCGCAGAAATGGCCAAAGTTTCATTTTAATTAAGTCGTATCCATGGGATGTGATCACTTGACCGGATTTATCCATGATTATAAAAAATTTATGTTTAGATTGATAAAGGTATCAGGGTTATATTCGAAGCAATAAAGGCTGGATTTAAATTCTCTGTAAAGGCGTAAGTATCATCCCAGGTGGCATAGTCACTTGCATGAGATAATAAATTGTTTTTTTCAGTGGTGACTGCATTGAATGCGCGTTGTACATTTTTAATACAATACTCTTCTTCAAGATTGGAGAAGCTCTTTAATAAAATGAAGCGGGCTGATGCTTTTACCAAGCTGATAATTAGGAGAGAGATGGTAACAATGATAATTATTGACTTGTTTCTTAAAGTCATGGAGGACTCCAATGTGAAAATTCGTTCTACAACCTGTAGCGTTTCT